>NZ_CP025118.1:2443333-2748750 GCF_002831665.1 Lacinutrix sp. Bg11-31 | reverse complement strand
TATCCTTATGAGGTTGTAAATTGTAAAAGATAAGTAGGCAATGCATTTATCAAAGATAAAAAGAGCAAAAAAGGAAGTTGTTAAAAAGAATCAAGATTAACAAAAGACCAGAATTTGAGTCTTAACATTAAAACACCTTGCTTTAGGTGTAATAAAAAACCAGAGAAGAAAACTTCTCTGGTTTTTTTAATTTTATAAAATCTGTTAACCTATTTACAGAGGTTCTATAGTTGGTTAAACTTGTTACTGTGCTTTAGTTAGAAGCAGGTCCACCACTCATAATTCTAAACTGAGTTCTACGGTTTTGTTGGTGTTGGTCTTCTGTACAATTATCACCACAATCTACTGCTAATTCTCTTTCGCCTTTTCCAGCTCCTGAGATTCTTATTGCATCGATTCCTTTGGAGATAATATACTGTACCGATGTTTTTGCTCTTCTGTCTGATAAAGCATCGTTATAACGGTCTGAAGCTCTAATATCTGTATGTGAGGTTGCATAAATAACCATGTTTGGATACTTATTCATCACTTGTACTAAATTGTCTAATTCAAAGGCTGCTTTAGCTGTAATGTTAGATTTATCGTAATCAAAATAGATTGGGTTTAATACTACACGCTCTACTTCTATAATTTTCTCGATTGGATCTAATGCAATTTCTACTGCTACTTCCTCTTCGTTACTACCTGCTATAGAAAGTTTGTTACTTTCGTAATCCTTCATAGTTACTTGTAGTTCTGTTTCTGTTTCACATTCTACAATGTATTCTACTATTCCTTCTGCATTTGCGGTTTTAGTAGACAAGATGTTACCTTTACTATCTACTAAAGATGCTGTTGCTCCTGCTAATGGTGCTTTTGTTTTGTTGTCTAATATTGTAGCTATAATTTGTACATCGCAAAGTGGTTGTATTTTTTTAATCGCATAAATATCATCATCTCCTTTTCCGCCTTCACGGTTTGAAGACACAAAACCTTCGCCTGTTTCCTCGTTCATTGAGAATGCAAAATCGTCTCCATTAGAGTTTATCGGTATTCCAACATTTCTAATCGGTGCCATTTTTCCATCGATTTCTTTTGTATAAAACACATCCATACCTCCAAGTCCTAAATGACCTGTTGATGAGAAATAAAGTGTGTTGTTATCACTTATGTGTGGAAACATTTCATGACCTTCTGTGTTTACTTTTTGTCCCATGTTTATAGGAGTACCTATTTGACCATTACCATCGATAGTGGCTTTGTAGATGTCGTACCTTCCAAAACCACCTGGCATATCACTTGCAAAGTATAATGTATTACCATCTGCACTTACGCTTGGGTTTTTTATAGAATAGTTTCTACTGTTTATTGTTAATGCTTCTATGTTAGAGAACTTGTCTCCACTTTTAGTTGCTTGGAACATATGTAATACACTGTACTTTGTGTTAGATACTGAATCTTTCTCGTAGATGTTTTCGTAAAAACTCTCTCTTGAGAAATATACGGTATTCCCGTTTGGAGAGAATGACATTAAACCTTCATGGTATTTTGTATTCATTTTATCTCCTAACATTGTTTCTTCTTGGTACGACCCATCTTCTGCTTTTGTAAAAGAGTACATGTCTAAAAACGGTTGTTCGTTCCATCCGTAATTTTTTCTAGCATCGTTTCTTGCCGAAGAGATGTATAATTTTCCATCTTTAACAGTGCCTCCAAAATCTGATACAGCCGAATTAATATCCATATTCTGAACATTAAATTTCTTCCCACCTTTTAAAATTTTTGGTAAGTAATCTGGGTTGGATAAAAACATTGCTGCTCTATCGTCTCCTGGACGCATAGATGCAAACTTTTTCATTTGTGTGTTTGAGACTTCGTATTTTCCGTTTGCTTTTAGCATTTCAGAATACTTATAAATCATTTCTGGCTCTTGTGAAGTTTCTAAGGCTTTTGCATACCACTTTTCTGCTTCTAGAGTATTAAAAACATTATAATTTGCTTCTGCTAAACGTCCGTAAACGTATGCATCTGCTGTTCCTTTTTCGGTTAGCTTAGTATAGTCCTCTATGGCTTCTACAAATTGATATTTCGCAAAATGTTTATCGGCTTTCTTTGTTGCCTTAGTTTGCGCTGTCAGGCTAAAGCTACTTAGAATGACTAGTGTTATAATTAGTTTTAAATGTTTCATCTGGTCGTGTCTTTTATGTTAGCTTATGTGGTTTAGAAATAACGTGGTGAGCGTGATACTTTTCTTGGTAAATCGATATCGAAGTTTATAAAGATCTCGTGAGAAGCATCTGTAACTACGTTTAATTCCGATTGAATAGCATCGTAAGCATAGCCTATTCTAAGTGATGGTGAAACCATAAAGTTTACCATACCACTAAATGAATCGTCTAGTCTGTATCCTGCTCCTATTTCTACAACATCGTACATGAAAAGATTTAGGTTTGCATCATAACTTATTGGTGCATCGAAAGCAAACTTTAATAAAGCGTGTGGCTTTAATTTAAAGTTTTCTGACAAATCAAACACATAACCTGCTGCTGCAAATAAATGTTCTGTTTCCGAACCTATTTTTCTACCATCTGAATCTAAATGTGTTCCATTTAGAATGTTTGGCATCGAAGCAGAAACATACCAAAGATTAGGTTGGTATAAATATAATCCTGCTCCTATATTAGCTGTAGTTTCATTAACATCTTGTGAGAAAAAAGGATCGTCTTCGTCTATAGTTTCAATACTTGCTAAACCAATATCGTGGAAAGTTCCACCAGCTTTTAAACCAAAAGCTAATTTAGTCGCATTGCCTACTGGTAATGTATAAGAGAAATCTACATAAACATTGGTCTCACTTACTGGCCCAACTTCATCACTAATTAGTGATAAACCTAAACCTACTCTGTTACCTACTGGAGAGTGAATGGCTAATGTTGCTGTACTTGGTGAACCTTCTAGGCCTACCCATTGACTTCTGTATAATGCACCTATGGATACACTCTCGCTTGATCCTGCATACGCAGGATTGATCACATTCATATTGTACATGTATTGCGTGTACTGTGGATCTTGCTGCGCTTGTACACCTATAGCTACTAGGAATACGATATATAGTATGTTCTTCATCTGTATTATTGTTGGTTTCTAGTTAGTTGGATTATTTGTTTTCTCTGTTAATGTATACCCAAGCGGCTTTTGTTTTATTGCCTTGGTAATTCATTACATAATAATAAGTTCCTACTGGTAACTCATCACCATCTAATGATTGTCCATGCCACTCATCTAAATAATTTGTCTTCTCGTAAACCTTAACTCCGTTTCTATTGAAAATCGTTAAGCTTTGAACATCATAACTACTTAAATCAAATGTATCATTCTTACCATCATTGTTTGGTGAAATACCTTGTGGGATAACACAGGTTTCTAACTCTTCAACCTCTATTGGTTCACTAGATGTACAGCCTGTTGCGTTAAACATAACTTCTATAGTATAAGTACCAGCAGTAAGTACATTATTTATACTTAAATCTGTTTGTCCAGGAACTATTACGCCTTCGTTATACCATGTAATGGTTACTTCAGATTCTGTATAGCTGTCTGCAGTTGCAGTTACAGTAATTGGAACTGTTGCATTTGGACATACTTCGTAAACTATAGCGGTGTCGAATGATGTCATTGGTGATATACCAAATGTTAAATCGAATATTGTTGTTTCGAAACAACCATTAGCATTTTCAGCTCTTACGTATATGGTTTGTGCACCACCATCAAAATCGGTAGGATTAGTAATAGCAGCTATACTTGTTTCAGCATCAGCTAAAGTGTTATGATATGTAAAAGTTAAATCTGTTTGGTTATTAGCTATTACAATTTCATTAGATGTTAAATCGTAATTTGAAACACCATCTTCGTCATCATCACAACCTAAAATATTATCAGCTTGAACTAAAATAGGCTTTGGAGCTAATACTAAGTTAAATGTAGATGTTTTAGCACAACCTGTCGTATTACTTTCAATTCTATAATAAATTGTAGTTGGAGGTGTGCTTTGGTATGCTGTTGTGTTTGTTATAGCATTAATTCCGTCTTCTGCATCTGTTTGCGTTTCATAATAAGTAACAGTTTCATCAGTTTGTGTACCAAGAATTAGTGCTTCATTTTCAGTTATATTAAAAATTGCTTGACCAGTATTGTCTGTATCACATCCAAGAATATCTGGAAGTGAATCTGGAAATACGGGATTAGGGAAGAATTCTACTAAAATTTCATCTATTACAAAACAAGAAGCGTTAGCATTAAGAACAATTTCAACAATATAATTATTAGTTTCTGTTACATCTAAAGTTGTTCCATTTTCAGGTGCTCCTGTAGCGTCAAGAATTGGTTCTTGTATTCCATTCTCCATAGTATACCAAGTTATGGTAGCATTGTCTCCAACAGGAACACCAATATCTAGAGTAACTTCGTCTCCTTCACAATTAGCAGTTCCACTAGTTAATAAGATATCATCTCCCAAATCTACTTCTCCAATTTCAAAACTTCCAGCTTTTAAGAATACTGCAGAATCGAAAGCTGTATCACCATCATCTGCAACTACTAGTTTTATGTGGTATGTTCTGTTTGGTACAACTGTAGAGGAAGCAGTTAATGGTACTGTTCTACCTATAAAGTTTGTTGGGTTTGTTAAAGCGGGTAATCCACCACCACCATAATAAGCATCAAATAATGCTGGGTTTGAAGAAGGACAACCGCCATTATACGCATCGTCCCTAATTGTAAATACGGATACAGGTGTTGTTGTACCAGGAATAACAGCGATATTGGTTGTGATGCCAGTTACTGTATCTGTTAGTAAAAATGCAAATGCATCAGAATATCCGCATTGGAAAGTACCATATTCTTCAGCTGCAAATATAAACTCGAAAGACATATCTTCAATAAAAGGTACGAAATCGAATTCAATAATTGAGGCGTTATTTGTCGGCCCTTCATTTATTACCGCTTCTAAGTCTGCGTCTCCTGGCCAAGTTGCGGGAAATCCACCTCCTCCATCACTCAATGTTCCTGTTTCTGGGCCAGGAGCATTTTCTGCATTACCAGTGGTCATTATAATACCGCTTTCAAAAGGGAATCCAGAGCCATTAGCTTCAAAATAACCAATACCATTGTCTGAACCAAAATCTGTTCCTGTAGATGATGTTACATTAGAAATTGTTGAACATGGTGAATTAACTAATATATCTTCAACCAATTCTGTAACTGTATATTGCGCAATATCTACAGTAATAGGAGGAGGAATAGAATATATACATAAGTCGAAGTTAACATCTTGAAAAGGAGTTCCATTAAAAGTAAAGACTCTTACGTAGTATGTGTTTCCTATAGTTAATCCATTTGCAATACTTTCGTCTGCTGTACTACAATATATATTTGTAAGATTATCGCAATCTGGCCCTTCGTATAAGCCATGAGATAAGAAGGTTGTAGGACCTATAATGTTACTAAAACTAACAGCGTGATCAGTATTTACTGCTGTAAATATGAACCAAACATCGTCATTTGCTGTTCCAGTACATGGATTAGCTTGTGGAGATGTTGTAGCTCCAAATAGAGTAGCGGTTACCGAGTTAGTGCAGTTTCCATCTGTATTAGCTATTACCGAAATTGCATTATCACAATTATCATTAGCAGGTGGACATGTAGGAAGGTTAATAGTTGGGCTTGTATTGAAACAAGTATCTTGCTCGCTACTTACCGTGAAAATAACATCTGTATTTAAAGGATAAGGCCCAAATTGAGTTACACCAGTTGTTGATGTTATAGAAATAGGTGTACTACCTTGGTTATCTTGTATTGAAACAGATGTTGCACCACCAAAATAGGTTACATCTATATCTACTAAAAATTGATCTCCATTAGCACAGTCGTCTATTATTGTATATGTTGCTTCTGGGTTAAAACAAGTTGGAGCTTCGTTAAAAGTTACATCGTCTATTGCGATATCATCATAAAAATCTCCTGGCTCTATTATTTCAGAAAAAACAAACCTTGCTTGCACAGGTCCTGTAATTGTAAGTCCGCTAAGATCTATAAATTTTTCTTCCCAACCATTAGTATTTGTATTGTAAGTTCCCATTGGGTTCCATACTGCTCCATCCCAAACTTCTACGTCTAAAGTAGAATTGGAATTCCCTTCATTATCACTAATTTCATAAAATGAAAGTGTTGGAGCTAATAGTGCTGAAACATCTATAAAAGGAGTTGTTAAAGTTGCAGGATTATCGGTTCCTGAAGAATCCACCCATGCAAAGTAATTATTTGTATCAGTTGTTCCTGTAATTACACCATCATTTCCAATGTGATCAAAACCAGTATCATCAGCAAACTCCCAATCTTCACCGCCATCCATTGTCCAACATAAAGGAATAATTCCTGCATTTTCAAAACCCTCTGTATATGGTGCGACAAAAGTGACACATTCTGTATCGAATGTTACTGGGCCTATCCAATCGCTATACTCAACTCCTCCACAGTCTGCTCTAACATAAGCTTCGTATGTTGTAGCTGGTGTTAATCCCATTGCTACATAAGGATTGGCTGCTGGCAATCCTGCTGCTGTTGGTATTCCTGATCCTGGAGCCTGAACTACTACTTCCCAAGCTGTTTCTGTTCCATTAGAAACCCAAGATAAATTAGCTGTAGTTGATGTTGTACTATTTGAAACTAAGTTAGATGGATTTACACATGAAGGCAGCTCATCGAAAGTAACATCGTCTATTGCAATATCATCGTAGAAATCTCCTGGTGCTAATACTTCAGAGAAAATAAATCTAGCTTGTACATCTCCTGTAATAGTAAGTGTACTTATATTAATTGTGCGTTGTTCCCAACCTGCAGTATTTGTATTATATGTTGCCATTAAATTCCATGCTGCTCCATCCCAAACTTCTACATCTAATTGTGAGTTGGCATTACCTTCATTATCCGAGATTTCATAAAAAGTTATAGCTGGAGTTGTTAATCCAGACACATCTATTAAAGGAGTCGTTAGTGTTGCAGGAGCATTAGTTCCAGAAGCATCTACCCAAGCAAAATAACCATTTGTTGCAGTAGAACCTGTTAGTGTTCCATCATTTCCAATATGATCAAAACCACCATTATCAGCAAATTCCCAATCTTCACCACCGTCCATAGTCCAACAAAGAGGAATAGCTCCTGCGTTTTCAAAACCTTCTGTATATGGTGCAATAAATGTTGTACATTCTGTAGCAAAATTAACTGGACCTATCCAGCTGCCAAAATCACCACCACATACTGTTCTTATATAAGCTTCATAATCTGTCGCAGGTGTTAATCCCATTGCTACGTATGGAGCATTATTTGTTGCTGTTGCGCCAGCAGCAGTTGGAATTCCAGTTCCTGGAACTTGAACGGAAACTTCCCATCCTGTTTCACCAGCAACAATATCCCAAGTTAAATTAGCGGTTGTTGCAGTTGAAGAATCAAATACGATATTAGCAACATCTGGGCAATTAGGTATTGCTCTAACTTGGAAATTATCAATAAAAGCTTCATTATCTTCTGCATCATCAACTGTTCCTTCAGATCCTAAAATCCCAAATTGTACATTTTGTCCTGCATATGCTGTTAAATCATAAACAGGGTGTAAACCTGTTAACGGAAAAACACTAGTAGAATCCCATGTCTCTAAAACAGTCCAGGTAGCGCCAGAATCTGTAGTAATTAAAAACTGAACGATATCATCAGAACCTAAGGTTCCTACATTAGTTGTACTTCCAAATGCCATTACTCCAAGATCAAATTCGGCTTGAAAAGGGCCTCCAGTTAAATCAAACAAAGGGGTTAACAACCAATCGCTTTTTGCTGCTAACCACAGATTAATACTATAAGAACCTTGAAAACCGTTATTTAAGAATCCATCTTGATTCCATGATCCAGCACCAATATCTCCTGGACCAGTAGTTGAATCTCCACTATCTGCTTCATCCCAACAGTCAGCTGGAATTGTTGCGAAGTCTTGTTGGTAATCAGGAATAAATGCTGCACATTCTGTTGTAAAGTTTAAAGGGCCGACCCAGATACTAAAATCTCCTCCACAATTTGCTCTTACATAAAACTCGTAATCTGTTATTGGTGTTAATACTGTAGCTTGAAATGTTGGAGTAGTATTAACCGCTGTACCACTTCCAGTTGGAGCTCCTGTTCCTATAGGTTGTGCTACAACTTCCCAATCTGTTTCTGTAGCTCCTGCTGTCCAACTTATATCTGCAGTAGTATCTGATACACTGTCTAATATTAAATTTTCTGGATTAGCACAAGTAGCATTGTAAACAATTACATTGTCAATTAACCAATACCAAGCCCAAGTATCGTTGTCATTATATATAAAACGAACTTGCATTGCGGCATTAGAATATGCTGTAATATTAATATGTTGTTGATCTGGTGCATTAAATGCACCTGCTGTTGCTGTTTGAGTTAACACCGCAATCCATGCAGTACCATCCCAAACTTCTACAGTAGCAGTATCTCCACCAATATTTCTGTAAAATTGATCGAAGTCTAAAAAAATTGCTGTAGCTCCTGAGGTGTCAAAAACAGGAGAGGTTAAAGTTTCAAGTAATATTGTGCCGTTTCCATTAGCATCACTATCTGCAATGACAACATTAGTACCATCAAGACTGTTTGCTCCTCCTTGTTGTCCAGAAATCCAAGAATCTCCTGTTGCTCCTCCAGCATCGTCAATTGTCCATGTTGCTGGGATGCTTGTGTCAAAATTTTCTGTTAAATACGTTTGTGCGTTAATTGATAAACTTAAACAAAGTAAAATCAACAATAAAGTAGTTTTTTTCATTTTATGGTTAGTGTTAGTATGTTGCTTACAAAATTAAAAGTTAAATATATACTAAAAATTCACATTAATAGATACGGATAGATATAATGCATTTTTTTTCGACGAAGTGACTAGTTGTTGAATAGGTATTCGAAGGGATATCCTTTTTTTTTTTTTTTTTTGATAAATTAGTTGCTAATTGTTAGGTTTCTTTTTATTTCATTTCCAAATTCATCTACAGCAGTAATCTTGTGTTTTCCTTCTTTAGGAATAATCGCTAAATCGTGGATATCACTTGTAATTCCAATAAATAGTTCATTTAAATACCAATAGATTTTGCTTTTAGGTTTGGAGTGTGCAATTTTTAAAATTAAAGAATTGGTTTTACCACCGAAGTCTTTAGGTAAAAAAATAACGCTATTGTTCTTAGGGTAAATGAATTGCATGCTGGTTTGTTTGTTTCCAACACAATCATTTCTAAAAGGAGGTAATGGTTTGTAAAACGGATTTTTAGACTTGTAATAAAATTCCATTAATGGAGGAAGAATAAACCATGATGTATTTGAAATAGCACTTAAATCTTCGCAAGAAGAATTTACCTGATGTCTTTTAGAGGCATCTAAATGCACTAATTTATGATAAGGACAAGGTTTTGTTTTTAGACCACTATTTTGAACAAATTTTTGAATATTATTTTCGCAATACTGTCCAGATCTGTAACCACTTTCTTTGCAAATACTTATTTCTTTCATTTCGTCAAATGGCTTTGCAAACCAATCGCTATTTGGTAGCAAATCAAAGACATCAAAAAGAATAGGAGCAGCAGCTTGTACACCAACTAAGCCTGGCCGTCCTTCTCCATCTGCGTTACCAACCCAAACACCAACCACATAATCTTTTGTTGTACCAATAGCCCAAGCATCTCTAAAGCCAAAACTTGTTCCTGTTTTCCAAGCTATTTGTTTAGAATCGTCAAAAAACTCCCAATTCTCATTGCCTTCTGGTCTATTTACTTCTTTTAAACTTTCGTAAGTTAAATAAATTGAAGCTGCATCGAATAGTGTTTTCTCAGTCGATTTTTTTCCGAAGTCAATAGTTTCCGAAGCAAAGAAAGTAGGTTCGCAAAATTCGTTAGCAAAATACTCGCTTGAAGAATCGTTAAAGTGATTTAAGGTTGAAGAAAAACTGGCGTAACTTTTACATAAATCCCATAAATTACTTTCTGCACCACCAAGAATTAAAGATAGTCCGTAATGGTTAGCATTGTATTTTATGTCTTTCAGTTTTAAATCTTTTAAATAATGATGAAACCTATCCAAGCCAAAATCTTTTAACATTCTAACAGCAGGCACATTTAAAGAACGCGATAAAGCACGACTTGCAGGTACAGCACCATCAAATTCTTTATGGTAATTTTCAGGAACATAATTACCATATTGTGTAGGCACATCTGCAACTAAAGCATTTGGTAATAAATCTCCCGCATCTAGCATTGCAGCATATAAAAAAGGTTTTAAAATACTTCCTGTACTACGTGGTTTATCTATTATATCAACGTCTTTTTGGTTTTCACTAGTTGTTGGAGTATTTCCAATATAGGTAAGTACTTTCCGTGTTTTAACATCTAAAACTAAGACTGAAATATTATGAATTTCATTTTGTTTCAATAAGTTGTAATGGTTGTAAACTACATTGTTTGCTTGCCTTTGGAGCTTGTAATCTATGGTTGTTTGTGTGCGCTCACCATAATTAGACTTTGCGATTTTTTGAAGTAAATGTGGAGCGATTTGTGGCAAAGGATAAGGTTTTTGTGGCAAACCTTCTGCAATGGATAGATTGTAGGTTAATGAATCTAGAATTTCTTTCTGAAGCAATTTTTCAAGTAATCTATTACGCTTTTTAAGTAAACGTTCTTGGTTTTTTCCTGGGTAAATTAAACTTGGAGCATTTGGTAAAACAGCTAGTGTTGCGCTTTCTGCCCAAGATAATTCGTGAGCATTTCTATTAAAATAACGCCAAGAAGCAGCGTCAATACCAACAACGTTACCTCCAAAAGGAGCGTAGCTTGAATAGAAAGCTAAAATATCGTCTTTGCTATCTCGTAATTCTAAACGTGTTGCTAAAATTATTTCTTTAATTTTCTCTAAATAGGTTCTCGATTGCCCTTTTCGTGATAAACGAATAACTTGTTGGGTTAATGTGCTTCCGCCACGTTTTACTTCTCCAGAATTAATATTCTGTTTAAGTGCTTTAAAAATTGAAATAGGATTGAAACCTGGATGTTTAAAAAAGTATTCATCTTCAAAATTTATAATACAGATTTTGAATTTTTGGGGGACACTATCGTTTTTAGGAAATCGCCATTGTCCATCTTTGGCAATTTTGGCACCTAATAAAGTATTATTGGAACTCGTAATTACTGTTGCAGTTGGATCATCAAATAATTGCTTAGGTAAACAGAAAAAGTAAGCAACTAACACCACAACAAGAGCTATTGATTTCTTTCTATTCCTATTAATTAAGTTAATTAACCTATACATAAACTATACAGTACTGTTTTTAGTGAGTTTAATAGTTGTGAATTTAAATAAATACATTTATAATTAGTTATTAATATTTATATAAACGTGAAAAACAACCTTATTCCTCTTAATATAATCATAATTTTTTGTGCTTTTTTTTCTTCGGAAATTACATTTGCTCAACTAGGCTTTTGTAATGGAAATTCTGGAGACCCAATCTTTATAGAAACGTTTGGTGCTGGAGTGGGTCAAAATGCTTTACCAGCAGGAACCACTACTTACGCCTATGCTAATGGTGTTGATCCTAATGATGGTTTTTATGCTGTAAGTAATACAACTAATTATTTTGATTGGTTCAGTATTCAGGATCATACGGCTGGCGATACTAATGGTAAAATGCTAGTAATAAACTCTGATTTTACTTCAGGAGAATTTTACAGAACAACAGTAAGTGGACTTTGTGCTAATACTTCTTACGAGTTTTCTTCTTGGTTAATAAATTTAAATTCTTCTAATGGATTCTGTGGTGCAGGTGTTATTCCTATAAATGTAAGTTTTGAAATTTGGGATAATACAGATACTAATTTATTGGCTTCTGGTAGTACAGGAAATATTGGTAGTACAACTTCTGCTAATTGGTTGCAATATGGTTTAGTTTTTCAAACACTACCAGGACAAGCTTCTGTTATTTTAAAAATGAAAAACAATGGAGTTGGAGGTTGTGGTAATGACTTGGCTATTGATGATATTTTTTTTAAAAGTTGTGGAGATAATATTACCACTAGTGATGATTCAAATAATAACAATGAAACCATTTGTAGCAGTCAAACACCATATTCTACGACTTTAACTGTAACACCAGATAATTCGGTTTTTGCGAATCATTTTTATCAATGGCAAGAAAGTGTAGATGGAATAACTTGGACAGATATTGTAGGAGAAACAGCTCAAACCATAACAGTTTCTGGAATTAATAACACGATGTATTACAGAGCGAAAGTTGCAGAGTCTGCTGTTAATTTAAATAATTCTCAGTGTAATGTGGTATCGGAAGTTTTTCAATTAACTGTAAATCAGTTACCACCTGAACCTGCAACCGAATGCTGGGAAACAGCAACAGTAAACGATACAACATGTTCGTGGGAAATTACAGGAGCTCAACCTTCTCCTCCCATAGGATTAGAATGTTGGGAAACCACTAGTTTTAACAATACAACATGTATGTGGCAGATTTCAGGTACACAACCTGCTCAGCCAACAGGATTAGAATGTTGGGAAACGTCGACTTTTAACAATACAACTTGTACATGGGAAGTCTCAGGAACACAACCAGCACAACCAACAACAGAATGTTGGCAAACTGCAGCTTTCAACAATGCGACATGCATGTGGGAATTATCGGGAACACAACCAGCACAACCAATAGGATTGGAGTGCTGGGAAACCTCAACCTTTAACAATACAACTTGTATATGGGAAGTCTCAGGTACGCAACCAACCCAACCAACAACAGAATGTTGGGAAACCTCAACCTTTAACAACACAACTTGTATGTGGGAAGTTACAGGTACGCAACCAACACAGCCCTCCGTAGAATGTTGGGAAACCACTACTTTTAATAATACAACTTGTATGTGGGAAGTTACAACGGGAACACAACCTGTAGAACCAACAGGATTAGAATGTTGGGAAACAACCACTTTCAACAGTACAACTTGTATGTGGGAAATTATTGGAGATCAGCCAATTGATAATATAGAAGAATTTGTAATGTTTTGTGAAGGTGAAACGATTACACTACAAGCTAATACCACAATTACAAACCCAACTTACCTCTGGAATACTGGTGAAATAACCTCCTTTAATACCGTTAGTATGCAAGGAATTTATAGTGTTGAAGTGACTGATGGTTGTGCAACTACAGTTATAACTTTTAATGTTGAACAAATAGATGTTCCAATAATTGAAACTATTTCATCCATAGGAACTTCTATTGTAATAACCACAGTTAATACAGGAAATTTTCTCTATTCTTTAGACGGAATTACTTATCAATCAAACACTGTTTTTTATAATGTAGAAGGTGGACAATACTCTATTTATGTAAAAGCAAATAATTGTATTGAAGTGGCAATAAGCACTTATTTACACTTTTATATACCACAATTTTTCACTCCAAATGGTGATACAATAAATAACACTTTTGATTTAAAAGGAATTGAGCATTATGGTTCTTCTCAAGTTCAAATTTTTAACCGTTTTGGAAAGCTTTTAAAAAGCACAAAAAACGCACCATTCTCTTGGGATGGTACGTTTAATGGTAATCCTTTACCAACATCAGATTATTGGTATGTAATAATTATTGAAGGTCAACGTCGCGTAGGACACTTTGCTTTAAAACGTTAATAAGCTTGATATGGAGTTTTCGTTATTTATTAAACTCATACTCGCGTTCTACTTTGCAAATACGCACATTATACCATGTGTACCAGTCTTTAATTCCTTTTTGTTGTGCTAAAAGATGATCGGTTTGTTGTTTCCAATTCTTAATTGCTTCTAAGTTTTCCCAGTAACTAACAGTGATTCCTATTTCGTTTTTAGCGGAATCTATGCTAATAAAGCCGTTTTGCTTTTTAGCTAAAGTTTCCATTAAATCTGCCATGTCGTTGTAGCCGTTGTCGCCTTCGGTTCTGGTAGAAGTAAAAATCACTGCGTAGTATGGTTTAAAGTTTTTCATAATTTATTTTCTATGAAATAATTGAGATTATTTCTCGTGTTTTGGTACTGTAAAGGTTATTGTTTTTTCTGTAACATTATCGTCAAAATCGGTTAAAATAAATTTTAAAAAGACCTGATTTGTGTCAACGTTAATAGGAAACTGATTAATATTAGAAATTTTATCAATTCGTTTAGACCAATCTTCTCCACATTTTTCTGTTACAATTGCTTTTAAATCCTCAATAGAAATTGGAACAAATTGTTTTGCATCAGCTTCAGTGTAAGTTAATGTTTGGAATCTTGTTTTGTTAATTTTTTTAATTGGCTTCCATTCAGATTGATATTGTTTCCATTCAGATAAATCACAACGTAGATCTTCACCTGTAATGTTCAAAGTGTTTTGGTAGCGCTGTAAAATTTTCACACTCTTATAGTTGTTATTTTTAACTTCAATGGTTTTTTTTCCAGGTGTATTTTTTACATGTATTCCAATATTTAGACTGTTATTAGTTGTTAAATCTAAAAGATCATCATCATTGTAAATGGCAAGATTTTTAATGTGAATATCTGCTTCTGCGAGTTTTATATTAACAATTTTTGCTAGTTTGTTCTTAGATAAAAAACCATTAAAGACATAGCCTTTTAAGTCTTGGTAGCCATTCATTTTTATTTTCACCCATTCTCCAGAAATTTTATTACCTTGGTCTATTACAACCAATTTTACATTGGTTTCCTCTACTACCTCAACAGCTTCATTGTACATAAGCTTTCCTAATTTTGAGGCTGCAATATCTGGTCTTTCTCTAACGGTTAAACCGCTATCTGCGTTTACATACGCATAATCTTGTGCGTAACTAAAAGTTACTAGTAATAATAAAATTGCTGTGATAAAATGTTTTGTCGTTTTCATAATGTTTTGTTTTAAAATTAATATGACATTTAAACATTTTAGTTGGTTTGTTATCACTTGAAAGTGTTGTAAATAAAGCGTCCTTTATTGTTATTCATATTCAAATCATATTGGTTTTTTTATATTAGATTCCTGCTTTCGCAGGAATTAAATTATTTTTCTACAGTTACCCATTTTCCTTTTGTACGTACTAGAAACTCGTTATCGTACATTGCTTCGGCTTGAACTCCAGGTAAATAGTAGGTTCCTAAATACGATGCGTTTAGCATAACATTAAAGGTGTTGGTTCCATACTGTCCTTTTTTATTTAAATCGAAATAGAAATTAACTCTGTCATCGCGAATGTCTGTAAATCTAGCATCGCTTCTTTTAGCAGCATTTCCAAAGGCTGTAAAGCGTGTGTTTACAATTTCCCAACCCGATGGGAATATTTGTGTTAATGCAACATCTGCCACGCGTTCATTTTTAAGGTTTGAAACCGTTACAGTTGCCACAAAATCTTGACCTTGTTTAAGATTATCGATTTCTATAGCATTTCCTTTTAAATCCTTGTAAACAACACTTGTGCTTAAGCCTCTTTGTTCTACTAATTCTTTTCCAAGAGGTAGTTTTCCCGAATTTAAAACACGAACGTAAACAATATTACCTTGCTTATTTTTAAAGCTTAATTTATTATTACCATCGTTAACTTTTAATTCTCTTTGCGCAATAGCACTTTTTGTGGTTATGGTTTCAGTTTTACCATTGATTGTGTATTCTAAATCAAGAGATTTTCCACCATTTTCTTTTACCATTTTTGCCATAGCGAGTAAACTGTAAGCTGTTGTTTGTGTGCTCATCCAACGGTTACTTGATAGATCTTTAGCTAAAGTTTTAGATAATTCCTGCATTCTATAATCTTTAGTTAACACCATAGTTTCTAATGCCATGGCACGATTTCTGTCTATAGATCCATAAGTGTAATAATTGTATCTAGGTGCTTTAAACTCTATATTGGCTGTTTTAGAAATAGCTTTACTTGCTTCTGTTTGTCCTGCTAATGCATATGCTGCAGCCAATCTCCATTTAGCTTCGTTAGAAATCTCACTAAACTCTTTTAGTCTGTTCATTGCTCCTAAATCTGGGCTTCCTGCCAACGCTAAAGTGTATAATCTGTAGGCTTGTGCTAAATCGCTATTGTACGTTTTATAGCTTGGTCTCCAGCTTCTAGCAGCTTCTCTTTGGTGTTTTATCCAATTGCTTTTAAAAGTAAGCGGAAGAACGAATCCTAGTTTTTCGGCTTCTATCATAAAGTGACCAGAATAGCTGGTTCCCCAATCATTGGCAGTATTTTCTCCCATCCAATAACTCATACCTCCATTTGGTCTTTGGAAATTCCCTAAACGTTTGATTCCATTTTCGATATTAGATTGAATTTCTTGTTTTTTCTTCAACGGAATATCAAAAATTTCATTTAAATATAACTGCGGAAACACTCCAGAAGTCGTTTGCTCTAAACAACCATGAGGATATTGTACTAAATATTGTAATCTACGTGAGAAATCCATTGGTGGCATGGTTGAAAATTCAACCGTTGCACTATTTGAACCAACAACACCAAAGGTTTTAAAATCAAGATTTGCTGAAGCAGATTTCTCTAAAGTTTTATCGAGTGATTTCGAGGTTATCGGATTCACATTCTCTACATCTAATTCTACTTTGTAAGTCGATTTTTCACCATTTCCAGTAGCAATAACCTCTACAGTATTTATGCCATTTGCTTGGCTTACGTCTAACTCAAAATAAGCCATTTGCTCATCTGGTTTAGCGAAAGTTAATTTTTTAGATTGCTCACCAATTATTTTAATGCCGTTACTTAATTTAAGTTTAATATCAACATTTTTAATATTAGGTTCCATAGCGAAAACGGTAACAGGAAGCGTTACTTTTTCACCAGGACTTAATTTCCTTGGTAATGTTGCTAAAACCATTAATGGCTTTTTAACTTCTACAGATTTGTCTGTGCTTCCATAAGCTTCATTCTTCGTGTTTCCTGCAACTACCATTGTTCTTACTGCTCCAATATAATTTGGCATTTTAATAGTATGCGTTTCTCTTCCGCCAGCCTCTAATTTAAAAGGACCTAATACTTTTACAACAGGCTTGAAACGGTTTGCTTTTTTGTTTTTTCCACCTGCAGCACTTCCATCTCCACCAATGGCAAATACTTGATCTATACTACCAGAATATGCACCAATAACATCATCAAAAACATCCCAAGTTTTTACACCTAAAGCTTCACGAGCGTAAAAAGCAGACCATGCATTTGGTGTTTTAAAACGTGTTAAATCTAACAAGCCTTCTTCTACCATGGCAATAGTATAGGTCATTGCTTTGTTGTTTTTTTCTGAAACAATAACTGTAAATTCTTCTTCTGGACGTAATACGCTAGGCATTCTAATTTCAGGTTCCAATTTGGTACTCGGATCTTCAACTAAAATTGGAATAACACCATATAAACGTAGTGGTAAGTCGTTAGCAGTTGTAGTATGTGGTTGTAATAATGAAATATTTACAAACACATTTGGAGCCATTTCTTTTGTAATAGGAATATCTACAACCGTTTCTCCAGCTTTCGTTTTTAGCCACTTCTGCTCAATAACTTCTGTGCCGTTTTCTATTGAAATTAATGCGCGACCTTCTGTTCCAGAAGGAAAAGTAATTTTTGCAGTTTCACCAACATTATAGTTTTCTTTATCTGCAGCAAATACTAACATTTTAGCAGCCTCTTTATCTCCTGTTGGTTGTTTTTTCCACCAGTTTTTGTAGAAGTATGCTGTACGACCAGTTGCGTGACCACTTTTAGGATCGTAAAGACGAATTAAATAACGTCCACCTTCTTCTTCAGGAACATTAATAGTTAAGCTTGCTTTTCCTTTAGAATCAGTATTAATTTTACTGTTCAGAAAAGGCTTGTGAAACGAGCTTGATGTGTATTTTGATAAGTTATCGTAAGATGAATTCCACCACCAACGCCATTCAACTTTATACACTTTTACTTCAAGTCCGTTACGTTTTATTGGATTTCCTTGATCGTCCACTACAACAATATCGAAAGTTTGGTTTTCGTCTGTATAAAAAGAGCCATAAGCACGACCTTTTGGAGAACGCAATCCAACAAACGATTTGTAAGGTGCATATTGCTTTGTAAATGCATCCATAGAGAAATCACCTCCATTTTCGAAAGCACGTACTAAAAACTGTACGTTTAACATGCCAGGCGCATTCTGTCCTACACTTAATTTATTGTTGATTTCGGCAAAGCCTTCTTCGTTAACATTACCTTCAAAAACATTTAATTCTTCTTGAGAATAAGAACGCGAAGGATCGTTAAATATGTATTCTTTATAGTTTTTAAAAGGCGAATAAGCGTTGCTGAATTTTGCTTTTATTTCAGTTTTAACGTTTTTAGCAGGTGCTCCATGTAGCCAATTAACATTAAGTGTTCCATTTAATGCTTCGCTTCCAGAGAGTATTTCATCTTTAAAACCTACTTTAATTTTTAATCGGTTTGGTTTTACTGTTTCAACTTTTAAGCCTTTGTAAAAAGTGGCGCCACCAACACTTACTTTCGCGTTCCAGTTACCTGTTTTGTTATTGGTAGAAGTAGGTATTGTAAAGGTGTAAAAACCGTTAACACTCTCGCTAGTTATTTTCTTGTAAGCTAGCTTTCCGTTAGGATCTGTAACTTCCATTTTTACAGGATGTTCTTTTGGTAATTTATTGCCATTATCGTCTAAAATAAAAGTAAGGTGTAATGAGTCTCCAGGTCTCCAAACACCGCGTTCTCCATAAATATAACCTTTTAAACCACGTTGTAAATGGTTTCCAGAAACATCGAATTTACTAAGCGATAAAGCGCGACCATCTCGTAGTTTTATATATGTTTTATTATTGCCTTTACTAACAATAACAAAAGCAGCATGACTATTAGTTTCTATTTTTGCTAAACCTTGACTGTCTGTGGTTGTGCTAGAGATTTCTTGTTGTTGGTAATTGTACAACGTTACTTTTGCAGCAGCCTCAATATTAGTGTTAAGGATGTTTGTAACGGCAAAATAGTAATTGTTGTTCGCTCCTTTTTTTACAATAACACCTAGGTTTGATGCTAATAAGTTTTGTGATACTTCACGATTTTCGTTATAATAAGCAGCATGACAAGGATTGTCGCGTTCTCTCCAGTTGTAGTTTCTGCCTCTATATCTGTAAGTTAGGTTGTCCCAATATTCTTCTTCTAGCTCATCTTCTGTTGAGCTTTCATTATAATTGTAATAATCGTCCTCGTAATATTCGTCTTCATAGTAATTGTCGTTGTCTTCAGAATTTGTGATATTTTGATTTACAGAGCAATCGTAAAAAGAGTAGTCCTTTTTAAAACTTAGTTCTATTCTATAAAGAGCACCAGGATCTGCTTTAAATATTTTAGATAAATCTGCACTGTAGGTTTTCCATTTGCCAGTATTCTCAACGCCATCGTTTACTAAAGTAATAGTTTGTTTTGCTATGCGTCGACCTACTTGTTTAATACTATTATCGTTTCCGCCTTGTAACTCATTATCTTGTAAGAACTGAAGCACATTGTCTTCGTATATTTTAATAACTTTTAAATCTACCTTTTTAAGGTTTACAGCTTCAAAATTGAATTTTAATTCTTGAGAATTTGGTAAAATTACTCCACTATTTACCAAACGTACTTCTGGTTTTACTTCTTGAAAAGAGATAGTTTCAGAAAAAGGTTTTTTTAGTTTATAACCTTCGGTATTTTGAATACCTTGAAAAACATCGACTTGCACGTTTCCTGTGATTTTAGAATCTGGATACGCTTTTAACACATTACCATCGACAATATATTTTGGATTTTTGGTATTCTGAATCGTTACCAATCCATCGAAATTTTGTTGCTTTTTAATAGGATCAGAAAAGTTGATTAACAGATATTGCTCAGGATTTTGAACCACATCTATTTTTGTAATCGTAAAGTTGTTTTTACCAGGAATAGCAAAAATATTTTCGCCAGAATTATCAGCACCAATCGCTCTTCCATTCCATTTTATTAAAATATCACTGTCTTCAATTTTACGATTAATACTATCAATTTTAAATTCGAAAACTCGTGACGGTAAGCGTTCTTCGTTCCACTCTATATTTAATTTTTTTCCACCTTGAGAGGCTTCAATTAATTGTTTTACTTGTTCTGTAGTAATGTTATCTGCGGATTTTACTACACCTAATAAATATTGCCATTCCTTATTGTAAGATTGTAAATCGTTTGTAACCACATTAAAATTAGGTGTAATGGTTTTAAACTGAAAGGCGTAATCTGAAAACTCAGTAGGCATCTCTGGATAAATTTCCCCTAATTTAACAGTAACCGAATATTCTGTATCTGGATCTAAGGACTCATTTGGAGTAAAAGTTAAAGCATGTTTATTGGCTACTTTTAAATTTCCAGAAACGTTAGGTTTTATAGAAACTAAATTGCCATCAATTTCATTGCCAACCTCCCAATTTTCAACTTCTTTAGCTAAACTAATTTGAATGCTACTTGTGGTAGATACTACACCAGAAGTTGTATAACTTATATAATCTCTAAATTTGAAAAGATTATTGGTTTCTGTTTCTTTTTTGTTACAAGACAGTGCTAAGGAGATACAGAAGATCAAGGCAAAAATTGATTTTAATTGCATAGTAGTTGGATTTAAAAGTTGAAATACGATAAAAAGAAAACAGGTAAGAGTATTCTTGTTAATGTAATTACGCTTGAAAGATTAGTTTTAGTCTTTGGTTAGTTGTTATGATTTTGTTAAAAATTTATTTAGAGTAAATTCCAATGGTTAACTCTCCTTTATCATTCATGCTTGCACGATACATTCCTGCTGTGTTGAAATCCATAACTATATTTCCATTTTTGTCTATTGCGATAACACCACCATTTCCTCCTAGGGCTGGTACTTTTTTTTGGATTACTTCTTTTGCTGCTGCTTCTAAACTCAAGCCTTTATATTCCATTAGTGCAGAAATATCGTGAGCAACAGTGGCACGAATAAAAAATTCTCCCCAACCAGTTCCAGAAACTGCACAGGTAGCATTATTGGCATAATTTCCAGCACCAATTATTGGAACATCGCCAACACGACCGTATCTTTTATTGGTCATTCCACCTGTTGAGGTTCCTGCTGCTAAATTCCCGTTTTTATCTAAAGCGACACAACCAACGGTTCCAAATTTACTATCTTTAATTTCTGCATCGTAAAAAGCCGATTTATTATCTGTCGTTTTTTCAAGCTCTTTCTGTTTTACACGTTTTAATGTGTTCATTCTGTTTTCTGTGTAGAAATATTCTGGTGCTACGAGTTCTAAGTTTTGCTCTTTTGCAAAAGTTTCGGCACCTTCTCCTGCCATCATAACATGTGGCGAGTTATCCATGATTGCTCTAGCTAAATTAATTGGATTTTTAACTATTTTAGTTCCAGCGGAAGCTCCTGCATTTAGGGTTTTCCCGTCCATAATGGAAGCATCTAATTCATTGGTTTCAGCATTTGTAAAAACAGCTCCTTTTCCAGCGTTGAATAAAGGTGAATCTTCTAGAATATTAATGGTTTTTTCAACAGCATCAAGACTGCTTCCTCCTTCTTTTAAAATAGAATAACCAACGCTAATAGCTTCTTCAAGTTTAGCTTTATATTCTGCCTCCTTTTCGTCTGTCATGTTTTTCTTTAAAATAGTTCCTGCTCCACCATGTATAACTATGGCAAAGTCGTTTACTTTTTCAGAAGCGCCATTTGGATTTGCTCTAGTGATATTTTCAGGATTTTCATCAGGATTTGGAACGAGTTCTCCGCAGTTCAATAGCAAGAAAAAGAGAGCGATTAAGGAGGTTAATTTTTTCATTGTTTAGTATGGTTTTGTACGCATTAAAGTTACTATTTTTAAGAAAGTTATAACTTATAAAGCGCATATTTATTAGTATATTCGCATAAAATTTAATAATTCGTAAAAAATCAAGATATAATATGGCAGTTTCAACTGATTTCGGAATAAAAGAAGCCTTACAAAAATTAGGTGTTAAAGATGTAAATGATGGAACTTCTACAGGTTTAAAAAACTTTGGAAGTGGAGAAACAATTTCTTCATATTCACCAACAGATGGTTCTTTAATAGGAAAAGTAACGACAACTACAAAAGCAGATTACGAGAAGGTAATGGATGCAGCAACGTCTGCATTTTTAACTTTTAGAACAATGCCTGCACCTCAAAGAGGAGAGATTGTACGTCAGTTTGGTAATAAATTAAGAGAATTAAAAGAGCCTTTAGGAAAATTGGTGTCTTATGAAATGGGAAAATCTTTGCAAGAAGGTTATGGTGAGGTTCAAGAGATGATTGATATCTGTGATTTCGCAGTAGGTTTATCACGTTCATTAAATGGGCAAACAATTCCATCTGAAAGACCACAACACGTTATGAGAGAACAATGGCACTCACTGGGTGTTGTTGGTATCATTTCAGCATTTAACTTTCCAGTTGCAGTTTGGGCTTGGAATACAGCTTTAGCTTGGGTTTGTGGTGATGTTTGTGTTTGGAAAGGTTCAGAAAAAGCACCTTTATGTTCAATTGCTTGTCAGAATATAATTGCGACCGTTTTAAAAGAAAATAACTTACCAGAAGGTATTTCTTGTATTATTAATGGAGACTACAAAGTAGGTGAAATGATGACTACAGATCATAGAATTCCATTAATATCTGCTACAGGTTCTACAAGAATGGGACGTATTGTTGGTGCAACAGTTGCTGAGCGTTTTGGAAAATCTCTATTAGAGTTAGGTGGAAATAATGCTATAATTATTACACCAACCGCAGATTTAAAAGTTGTTGTTCCTGGTGCTGTATTTGGTGCTGTAGGAACTTGTGGTCAACGTTGTACTTCAACAAGAAGACTAATTATTCACGAATCGGTTTACGATAAAGTAAGAGATGCTATTGTTGGTGCTTATGGGCAATTAACGATTGGTAATCCTTTAGATGAAAAAAATCATATTGGACCATTAATAGATAAAGATTCTGTAAATACATATTTAGCTGCAATTGAAAAAGCAAAAGCTGAAGGTGGAAATGTATTAGTAGAAGGTGGAGTTTTAGAAGGTGAAGGATACGAATCTGGATGTTACGTAAAACCAGCTATTATAGAGGCTAAAAATGATTTCGAAATCGTACAGTCGGAAACTTTCGCTCCTGTTTTATATTTAATAAAATACTCAGGAGACGTTGAAAATGCTATTGGTGTTCAAAACGGAGTTGCTCAAGGTTTATCTTCTGCAATTATGACTAACGAATTAAAAGAAGCTGAAAAGTTCTTGTCATTCGCTGGTTCAGATTGTGGTATTGCAAATGTAAATATTGGAACTTCTGGTGCCGAAATTGGTGGTGCTTTTGGTGGTGAAAAAGAAACTGGTGGTGGACGCGAGTCTGGATCAGATGCTTGGAAAGTTTACATGAGAAGACAAACAAATACAGTAAATTATTCAGACGAATTACCTTTAGCGCAAGGTATTAAGTTTGATCTATAATTAGAAATTAAATTATATTGAAAAGCCACATCGAGAGATGTGGCTTTTTTTATACAATATATAGAATAGATTTTTAATGTGACTTAAACGATAATTTTATAATTTTAGTCGATTTTTAACACGCTGATTACTAATTTATTAAAAAAAACGTTAAAATTTAGCTGTTTTTTAATAACTTGAGGCTCACTAACTTAAAATCAAAATTATAATGAGTAAAAAAACCAGTTATCTTCTTGGTATTTTGCTAACCATTATTCTAGGTACTATTCTGTACTACTTTTTTTGTTGCAAGCCATGTTTGGAAGCTTCAAATAAAGAGGCGGAAATCGAGAATAGTGTTGCAGAACCAGAAGTAAAAGCCGCAACAAAAAATGCCTTTTCGATAATAGATTCGAAAAGCAGTTTAAAATTTGATGCTAAAGAGAACTTTAATTTTAAAGGCTCTGCTTTTTCAATTTTAGAGCCAGTTTCAGAAGGCTTAAAAGGACAATTAGAAAGATTGTCGAAATACATAAAAGACAATCCTGGTAAAAACATTGATATTACAGGACATTATACAAGTGAAGAAAATAACAACTCTGCTTTTCCTAATCTTGGATTAGCGAGAGCAAATGCTGTGAAAAATTATTTTGTATCCCATGGCATATCTTCTAAAGTGATAAATACATTCGGAAAATTAGATGACGATTTAGTTCCAGACACATCTAATATTCATTTTGGGCCTTTATCTTATACAATTAAAACTAGAAACGCTAATGATACTAGTGAAGCCGATGAGTTAAAAGAGCTTCATGATGCTATGATAGCTAATCCTTTAGTATTGTATTTCGATACAGCATCAGCATCCATAAATCTTAATGCAGAGCAACGCGATAAAGTAGCTAAAATGGTTAGATATGTAGATAAAACAGACAACGCTTCTATAAAAACAATAGGTCATACCGATAATACTGGAAATCGAGAAAATAATGTAAGATTGGGTTTAGATAGAGCAGAATTTGCTAAAAGCTATCTAGTAAGAAACGGGATCTCTTCTAGTAATATTAATTCTTCTTCTAAAGGACCAGACGAGCCAATTGCAGACAATAATACAGATGAAGGTAAAGCAAAAAACAGAAGAGTAGTAGTAACATTAAACTAACAATTAAAAATATATATAATTATGACTTTATTAATATCAAACATACCATGTTGGTTAATACCATTATTAGTTGGAGCAATTTGTGGAATTTTAGGCTACTTATTAGGAAGGCTTTTAGGAGGAAATAATAACGAAACTAACAACGAAGTTGATGTAGATGTTTACAAAAACAGAATTTCTAAATTAGAGGCAGATTTAGCGGCTTGTAAAGCAAATAAAAAATCTACATTCTCTGGAGGTAATTCTTCTGGAGGAGGAACAGCAACTTCAGCAGCAAGCTTTGCAGCTGGAGTAGTTTCAGGAAAATCGAGCGGAATAACAGCTGTGGCTTTTGATGGAGCAGCAGCAAAAGCAGTATTTGGTAAAAAGGTTAACCAAGACGATTTAACAGTTGTAGAGGGTATTGGTCCAAAAATTAAAGAGCTATTCCATAATCATGATGTAACTACTTGGGCTGGATTAGCAGATTGTTCTGTGGATAAGTGTCAAGAGGTTTTAAAGAGTGGAGGAAAACGTTTTGAAATCCATAAGCCAGGTACTTGGCCAGAACAAAGTAAAATGGCTGCTTTAGGACAATGGCAGAAATTAAAAGATTGGCAAGATGCTTTAGATGGTGGAAAATAAATTTCTCACGCATAAATAATAAAAAACCGTTTTTCCATAGTTTTGGAGAAACGGTCTTTTTTATAAAATCTCATTTCAATGCCATTTTTGTAATGCGAGAAATAAGATTTATAGTATTGATTAATAGCATTATAAATATAAAACAATACTAGTGTTAGAATTCTACTAAATGTATAAGTGGTAGTTGATTTTGTGTAATTGGTTAATTTTTAATTAATTGTATTTCACTTTGCGTAATATTCTAAGAGATTCTTTATAATATGAATAGGCGATAACGCTATGTTTCTTTAAATAAGGTTTCGCATCGATTAGTTTATTTATAGCATCAGTAAAACCGTTTAAATAGCAAATAAGTAATGTAGCAGGTAAATTAATAATATCGTTTTCTTGAGAAGTTGTGAGTGAACTTTCTTTTTTTAATGTAGCTAACAGCACATTATTAGCATTGTAAATATGGTGTAATACTTTTTTATCGAATTTAGGAGGCTGAAAAATTAAAGTAGAATCAATAGTATAACTCGCATTGTCTTGGAATTTAATTACTGTTTCCTCCAATGGATAATACTTATAGTTATTCTGAAGTCCTAAAGATACATATTCTACAATTTTGAAGCTATTATCATTAAAGAAAATAGAAACTTCATCTAAAGTCGAATAAAATAAACGCACTTGTTCGTTAATAAGCTCTATGTCCACACGAGAGAAAAACACTTCGCCTTTTACTTCTTTTTTTTGTCCAGCCCAACACAGCACAAAATACTCTTTAAACACTTTGTATTGCGGATTGTAGTCTTTACGCTTATTCATGAAATCGAAAACGCCATCAAGCGTATGCTCTATATTATTGTGTGAGTTGCTTTCAATAGCGTCAACAATTTTAGAGTTTACATCTTTAATATTACTTTTAAAAGTCTTTGGCATACTTATACTTCCATCTCTAAAAAAGACTGTTCCTCCATAGTATTTCCAAATGTTTTTTCTTAAAGAAGTTAAGCCATAGATGGCTCTAATAGTGACTAAACCAACAACTTTATGGTCTAGCAAATGTGGAAACGGAATGTTTTCGTATTGTACAATTGGTGGATTGGTGAGATAGGCATTAATAAGGTTTTGAATTTTAGAATCGTCAAAAAAATCGACTCCACGAATGCTGTTGTCTTCATCTTCTACACCAATAACAATAAAAGAATTGTTTTTAGGATTGCTATTAGAGAGTGCGCAAACATGCTTTAAAAACTTAGCTTTACCTTCTTTTTGGTCAATATCTATTTTTCGTTTTTTATCATAAAAACTGTTCTCATCGTTGTGAGCGAGTAGGTTTTTAATTAAAAGACGTTTGTTAATCATATTCTGTCATTCCTGCGAAGGCAGGAATCTATTTAATTATTTATAGGTTTAGTTTGGGCAATAATAACACCAAACACACCTTCTAATTGTTTCCATTTTTTTGAAGGTAGATAAGTTTTAGACACAAAGCCATCTAAATATAGTGCATTCTCGCAACCTTTGTTTTTAAAAAAGGTAGCGAAGTCGTAAAAATTAATTTTCTCTTTAGACATTGCAAACAAAAGATCTCCATTTGGTAAAGCGCCAACACCATTTCTAATGTTTAAATTTGAAGAGCCTTTATTAAATTTTGGATGTAACGTTCCATCAATAACCAACATTGGTCCAGATTGGGTTGCGTAATAAATATCTTTATAGATTTTTAAATCTTGAGTTTTAGTAATTATTGGTGCACCATTCTCGGTAATTAAAAACACGCCATTTGGTTGTAAATAGAAGTTGCCAAAACCTTTATTAATAGTATCTAATTTAGATAATGTTTTGCCTTTTTCTACATATAAGCCTTGAGGCGAAAAGTCTTTTTTAAACATGCCTCCATTCATTGCGAAAAGGAGTTCTTGATTAATACTTTCAACTTCGGTTTTAAGATTTTTAAAGGTTCTAATGCTAGAGTTTTGACTATTTTTCCAATAGAATTTTAAAGATTGCTTTTTAGGATTTATTGTATAGCTTAGAATTGTAGAATCTTCGATGTTTTTAGCTGAAGTACTAGTAATAGCAACAGTGTTTTTGTTTTCTTTTTTACAAGACAAAATCACAAAACAAACAATTGAAATAAATACTATATTTCTTAATCTCATAACAGCCCTATTTCTTTTTTTAAGTTTTCTCTAGCTTTAATTTTATATTTCTTTCTAAAATCATCTGTAAAATACAACGTTTCTCTATCTAAAAAGTGTTTTAATACTTTTTTACGTCCTGGTTTGTACATGAAATCTGGATAGATTTTATATTCTTTTCTAATATTCTGAATGTACTTTTGGTAAGTTTCCCAATCTGAACCTAAAATGGATAGGTCTAAATCTAAAAGATAGGCATTATCTATGTTTTTTGGTTGATAAAATTAGTTTTTTGATAATTTGTATTCTTTTTTCATCAAAATTTAATGCATTTAATCGTTTTTCAGCAAAAAGAGCACTTTTCTCTTCATTATCCTTTTTCGAAGATTTATAGACAATATCATGATACCAAATAGCAAACTGTACAGCTTCTAAATCTTGAATTTTAGCCTTATAAGCTTCAGCTTGCAATAGCATATTATAGATGTGCGATAGATTATGGTAATGTCTGGTTTTGTGAGCGTAATAAGTTTCAATTTCAGTCCAAAGTTCTTTGGCTAAAGTGTTATTACAATATTTAGAAGCTAAGTTGTGCCACTCGGTTTTTAACCAATTTATCATATCTTTTTCTTAACAATAGTACTACTCGCTTGTGCTGTGCAAAACATCAACACATCTGCAATATTAACATGTGCAGGTCTTGAAATTGCAAAGTAAATTACATCTGCAACATCTTCAGGTTGTAATGCTTTGTATCCTTTGTAAGCATTATCTGCTAGTGTTTCGCCTTTAAATCGCACTTGCGAAAACTCTGTTTCCACCAAACCTGGATTTATGGCACATACTTTTATTCCAAACGGATTTAAATCTATACGCATACCTTCGGTTAAAGCAATAACAGCGTGCTTACTTGCGCAATACACATTGCCTTTTGGGTAGACCTCTTTTCCTGCCGAAGATCCAATATTAATAATATGCCCAGAATTACGCGCTGTCATTTGTGGAATCACAGCTTTGCTAACATATAGTAATCCCTTTACGTTTATATCGATCATTGCATCCCAATCGTCCAAGCAGCCTTCGTGAATTGGGTCTAAGCCATGTGCATTTCCTGCGTTATTTATTAAAATATCTATGTGTTTAAAATTTTCTGGTAGCGACTCAATAGCTGAGAAAACTGCTTTTTTATCGCGAACATCGAAATTTAATATATGTACTTCGGTATGTTTACTTAACGCTTTTTGTATGGTCTCTAAACGCTCTTGGCGTCTACCACAAATTATTAATCTAATGCCATGTTTGGCAAATTCGTGAGCAGTTGCTCTACCAATTCCACTAGTTGCTCCTGTAATTAATGCTGTTTTTTTCATATTTATTTCTTGCTAAAGCAAACGTTTTTAATATTCTTAAATTATTTTTTTTATGTATGAAACAGAAATTAGCTAAGCGACTTCGTGTCCTTGACTAGCTTCTAATATTAAAAACCAATCTTCTAAATCTAAATTAAGGTCTATTGCATTGACTGCATTTGTCATTCTTTTTAAATTGGTAGTACCAATTACAGGATGAATGTTTGCAGGATGTTTTAAAATCCAAGCTAAAAGCAATTGGTCTTCGGTTGCGTTATATTTTTCTGTTAACGTTCCTAATTGTTTATGTATGCGTCTTGATTGTTCGTTGTCTTTTCTAAATACAGAGCCTAAAGGCGACCAAGACATTGCTGCAATAGCATTAGTTTTCATATAGTTAAATGTACCATTATACAATGCCGAATGTTGTGTTAAGGAAAATTCAATTTGGTTTACAGAAACTTCTGCATGTTTTGAAACTAGTTCTATTTGCGACACAGTAAAGTTAGAGACACCAAAACGTTTTACTTTCCCGCTATCACGAAGTATTTTAAAAGCTTCAGCTATAATCTCAGGTTCCATTAACGGACTTGGTCTATGTAATAATAGTAAATCGAGATACTCGGTTTTTAGATTTTGAAGGGATTTTTCCGCGGAAGCGATAATATATTCTTTACTATAATTATAGTGTTTCACCTTGTTCTCTGGTCGTGAGTTACCTTGGAGTTGAATACCACATTTTGATATAAGCTCTATGCTGTTTCTATTTATACCGCTTTCTATAAAAGCATTACCAAAATCTTTCTCGGTTGTATAATCTCCATAAATATCTGCATGATCGAAGGTAGTGATGCCATTTTCTAAACAATGGTGTATGCGTTTTGTTATTTCTGATTTAGAAAGTGAGCTTCCCCATATTCCCCAAGTCATCGTGCCAGCAATAATTTTTGAGTAGTTGTTTTTTGTCATTAAAAATTTACTTTTAAGCAAGAATTATTTTATGAAATGCTAATAAAAGCTTAAAAATACCAAAGAAATTGCTATAAATTCCTTTAAATGCTTGAATTTTTAACCAATTCTTAACACGATTGCAAATATAAAAGCAACAATTTGCAGTTCTTAATTTGAGGTATTATATTCGACCTTTAAAATTTATAAAAAGATGGAAGAAACAGGTGCAATTGATATAAAATCAATTAATGAGAAAATTGAAAAAGAAAGTGCTTTTGTAGATTTACTAACATACGAAATGAACAAAGTAATCGTTGGTCAAACACATATGGTTGAGCGTTTACTAATTGGTCTTTTGGGTCAAGGACATATTTTACTTGAAGGTGTTCCTGGTTTGGCAAAAACATTAGCTATTAATACACTGTCTAAAGCGGTTGATGGTAGTTTTAGCCGTATTCAGTTTACTCCAGATTTGTTGCCTTCAGATGTTGTAGGTACTCTTATTTTTAATATGAAAGAGAATGATTTCACTATTAAAAAAGGACCAATATTTGCAAATTTTGTACTTGCAGATGAGATAAACAGAGCGCCTGCAAAAGTGCAATCTGCTTTATTAGAAGCCATGCAAGAAAAGCAAGTGACTATTGGAGATGAGACTTTTATCTTGGATAAACCATTTTTAGTAATGGCAACAATGAATCCTGTAGAACAAGAAGGAACTTACCCATTACCAGAAGCGCAAGTAGATAGATTTATGCTAAAAACTGTAATCGATTATCCTAAAAAGGATGAAGAGCAGTTAATTATGAGAGCCAATTTAAAAGGCTCTTGGGAAAAAGTAAATCCAGTGGTTTCTGTAGCACAAATTTTAAGAGCTCAAGAAGCAGTTCGAGAAGTATACATGGATGATAAAATCGAAAAGTATATCCTTGATATTATTTTTGCAACACGTTATCCAGAGCAATATAAATTAGAAAAGTTAAAACCATTAATCTCTTTTGGTGCTTCACCTCGTGGAAGCATTAACCTAGCTACAGCTGCAAAGTGTTATGCTTTTATTAGACGTCGTGGTTATGTAATTCCAGAAGATGTTCGTGCTGTTGTACACGATGTTTTACGACATAGAATTGGTATTACTTATGAGGCTGAAGCCGAAAACGTAACCAGCGAAGACATTATTAACCAGATTATAAATGTTGTTGAGGTGCCTTAGACTGTTATCATTTAACAATTAATACTGTTAAACTAAACTTATAATATTGATAACCGGTTATTGATAATTGATCAATGAAAAATGGATACTAAAGAATTATTAAAAAAAGTACGTAAAATCGAGATCAAGACACGTCGTTTGTCTGATCATATTTTTGGAGGTGAATATCATTCGACTTTCAAAGGTCGTGGCATGACTTTTTCCGAAGTTCGCCAGTACCAATATGGGGATGATGTAAGAAATATAGATTGGAATGTAACCGCAAGAACCAATCTGCCACATGTTAAGGTTTTTGAAGAAGAGCGTGAGTTAACCATGTTGTTAATGGTAGATATCTCGGGCTCAGAATTGTTTGGTACAGACCAACAATTTAAAAATGAAATTATAACAGAAATCTCTGCAACACTAGCTTTTTCGGCAACACAGAACAACGATAAAATAGGGCTGATTTTGTTTTCGGATGAAATAGAATTATACATTCCGCCTAAAAAAGGACGTTCTCATGTATTGCGTATTATTCGCGAATTAATTGAGTTGAAACCTAAAAGTAAAGGTACAAACATAGCAGAAGCTTTAAAATTCATGCGAAACGTCATGAAGAAAAAAGCCATTGTTTTTGTGCTTAGTGATTTTATTGCAGACGATTATAAGCAAACATTAAAAATTGCAGCTGGAAAACATGATGTTACAGGTATTCGTATTTACGATAAAAGTGAAGAAGCGATACCTAATTTAGGAATCGTACAAATGCAAGATGGAGAATCTGGAGAATTAATGTTAGTTAATACAGGTTCTAAAAAAGTAAGGCAAAATTACAGTAAATTTTACAACGAAAAGGTAGAGTATTATAAAGACAGCTTCGCGAAATCTGGAGCAGGAACCATAGACTGTCGTGTAGATGAGAGCTACGTTAAAAAATTACTAGGCTATTTTAAAAGAAGATAATTAAGCGAATGATGAATTATAAATTACGAATTACGAACCTCAAGGATAATCAATTAAAACAATTGGTTTTGTCTTGTGTCTTGGTTCTTTTTTCTTTGTTCTCTTTCAGTCAAGTTAAAACAACTATAGACTCTACTTCAATTAAGATTGGAGCACAGGTTACTTATAAAATTGAAGTTGATGTAGACACAACGTCTTTAGTTATTTTTCCTGAAGGGCAAACGTTTTCTCCTATGGAAATGATTGAATCTTACACCATAGATACTACAAAAAAGAACGATAGATATAACCTGATTAAAAAATACGGATTAACGCAATTCGATTCTGGAAAATATACTATTCCGAAGCAAAAAATATTAATAGGTTCTAAAGAGTACTATTCAGATTCTTTAAAAGTAGAAATTAGAGAAATTGTTGTAGACACTACAAAACAAGGCTTGTACGATATTAAGCCTGTAATTGAAGTTGATAAAAGTATTGGTAATTGGTGGAAATATCTATTGCTTACTATACTTGCAATTGCCTTAATTGGTTTTTTATTATGGTGGTTTATTTGGAGAGTAAAACCATTAACAGAAGAAGAAGAGATTGCTTTATTACCACCTTACGACCGTGCAAAACTAGCATTAAAACAGTTAGATGAAAGTAGTTATCTTCAAAACGAAAACTTGAAAGACTATTATTCAGACTTAACGTTTATTATTAGAAAATATCTAGACGAAAAAGTCTACGATCATGCTTTAGAAAGCACAACAGATGAGCTTGTTTCTAGATTAAATTTATTAAAAGATGGTAATCAAATAGAATTAAGTAAAGACGATATTAGAAAAATAGAAACCATCTTAAAGCGTGCAGATTTAGTAAAGTTTGCAAAAGGAACACCAGATGTTGCTTTAGCCGAAATAGATAGAAATACTATCGATCTAGAAATCGACCACGTTAAGGAAGCTTTGCCAGAACCAACCGAAGAAGAGAAACTTAAGGATAAGGAATATAAAGAAGAGCAAGAGCGTAAAAATAAAACTAAAAAAATAGTATTAACCGTTGGTATTGTTGCCTTTTTGTTACTAGGAACATTAGTTGGTTTAGGTTATAAATATGGTTTTAGCTATGTTAAAGACACTATTTTGGGTCATGAAAGCAAAGAGTTGTTAGAAGGCGAATGGGTGACTAGCGCATATGGTTCTCCACCAATAATTGTAGCGACTCCAAAGGTTTTAAAACGTATAGAGACTCCTGTTGTAGAAACTCAAGAAAATCAACCAAAATCAAGTAGTTTTTCTTACGGAACAATGCTTGACGTATTTAATGTAACAGTAAATACATTACAGTTTCCAAAGCAAGAAAGAACTGCAGAAACGCAAGAACAAGCAAGTGCTCCAGAGGTTGATTTAGCTGAGATTTCAGAAAAAGCATTACAAGGCATGGAGGCTCAAGGTGCAAAAAATATTGTAGCGTTAAAAGATAAATTTGAAACTGCAAATGGAGCAGAGGGCTTAAAATCTTATGGAACCATGAGTATTCCATCTGTAGGCAGTGATAAATTGAGAGCAGCCAAATTTGCTTTTGTACTATTTACAGCAGAGAATGTACTGCAACAAATAGTTGTTATATATCCAGAAAACGATACTTATGCAGACGATATGGTAGAACGTATATTAAATTCAATAGAACTAAATCCAAAAACTGAATAATGTTTGAAGGCATAGAATTTTTAAACAAAGGGTTTTTCTGGTTGCTGTTATTGCTACCATTAGCTTTGCTGTGGTATTTTTTTAAGAATAAACAACAAACAGCAGAACTTAAAATATCAAGCTTAAAAGGTTTTAAGGTTACCAACTCTTGGTTGCCAAAACTAAAGCATTTATTGTTTGCGCTAAGACTAGTTGCTTTAACGGCTTTAATTATTGCATTAGCAAGACCACGAACGGTTGATGTTTCTACAAAAACAAAAACAACACGAGGAATAGATATTGTTATGGCAATAGATGTTTCGGCAAGTATGTTGGCAAAAGATTTAAAACCAAACAGGCTTGATGCCTTAAAAGAAGTAGCAGCACAATTTATTAAAGGACGACCAAACGATCGTATTGGTATTGTGGAATACGCTGGAGAAAGCTATACAAAAACACCAATTACAAGCGATAAAAATATTGTATTAAGTTCTCTTAACGATATTCATTACAACACAGTTATAGAAGGCGGAACAGCTATTGGAATGGGTTTAGCAACGTCTGTAAACCGTTTAAAAGACAGTAAAGCAAAAAGTAAAGTTATTATTTTGCTAACAGATGGCGTGAATAATTCTGGTTCTATAAACCCGAAAATAGCAAGCGAACTAGCTGTAGAATTTGGTATAAAAACATACACTATTGGTTTAGGAACAAATGGTATGGCTTTGTCTCCAATTAGGATTAAACAAAACGGACAATTTCAATACGGAAGAGTTAAAGTAGAAATTGATGAAGAGTTGTTAAAAGAAATAGCAGAAGTAACAGGAGGAAAATATTTTAGAGCAACAAACAATAAGAAATTAGTTGAAATATACGACGAGATTAACAAGTTAGAAAAAACAGAAATCGAAGAATTTAAATTCTATAATTACGAAGAGAAATTTAGATGGTTTGTATGGGTAGCAGGAATTTTGCTATTGTTTGAATTACTATTAAGGATTACCGTTTTTAGAAGTTTTGTTTAATAAATTATAAAAGCACAAATTAAAGATTAGATGCAATTAGAAGAGAAAATATGGTTTTGGGCATTGCTAATTATTCCAATAATTTTGGTGCTATTTCTAGTGCTTCAACTTTGGAAGCGCAAAACACAAAATAAATTTGCAAATCAGGCTATTTTAAAACGATTAAGCCCTAATAAATCGCTCTTTAAATCTGTGTTAAAGATTGTGATTTTATGTTTGGCTTTTGCAAGTTTAACAATGGCTTTGGTAAACCCAAAAATTGGATCTAAATTAGAAACAGTAAAACGCGAAGGTGTTGATATAGTCTTTGCAGTCGATGTTTCTAAAAGTATGCTTGCCGAAGATATTGCGCCAAACAGACTAGAAAAATCGAAACAATTAGTTACACAAATTATAAATAACTTAGCAAGTGATCGTGTTGGGATTATTGCTTATGCAGGCAAAGCGTTTCCGCAACTACCAATTACTACAGACTATGGTTCTGCTAAAATGTTTCTTCAAAACATGAATACAGACATGATGTCTTCACAAGGAACAGCAATTAATGAAGCCATCGAATTAGCAAAAACATATTATGATGACGACCAACAAACCAATCGTGTATTGGTCATTATTTCTGATGGAGAAGACCATAGTGAAGCTGCAGCAAGTGTAGCCGAAGAAGCTAGTGAAGCTGGTATTAGAATTTTTACCATTGGTGTTGGAAGTGAAAAAGGAGGTCCAATACCACTAAAGCGTAATGGTGTTATTTTAAATTATAAAAAAGACAGGCAAGGTGAAACTGTTATTACAAAACTAAACGAAGACACGCTTAAAAACATTGCTAAATCGGCAAATGGTGTGTATATAAATGGAAATAATACAGGAAAAGTAGTTGATGAAATAAGAGATATTTTAAATAAAATGGATAAAACCAAATTCGAATCTAAGCAATTTGCAGCCTACGAATCGCAATTTCAATGGTTTTTAGGTTTTGGAATATTACTTTTATTTATCGATATTTTTCTATTAGAACGCAAAACAGCTTGGTTGAAAAAGCTAAACTTGTTTAATGAAAATTTATAAAATCCTTAACACCAATCAAATCAAGGCTTTCATATATTTAGAGGCTTAATACTATTAATTAAAAAGATTCTCATTTTTGTGAGAACTAGCATGAAAAACATAATAACTTACATATTAATATTAACAGTTTCTTACGCTTTTGCACAGCAAGAGGAAACTGAAAAGGCGCTTCAAAAGATAAATCAGAAAACTAACGATTTAATTAGTGATGCAAATGATTTAGCCAGTAGTGACGCATTTGTTTTAGCTGAAATGGAATACAGAAGAGCTATTTCTAATAAGCCAACAAGTGTTGCTGGAACATACAATTTGGGTCATACATATTACCAAAAAGGAAATTTTGAAGAAGCTTTATTTCGCAATCAACAAGCTGCTAAAAACGCCACAGATAAATTAGAAAAGCACAAAGCGTTTCATAATATAGGAAACATTTTAATGCAAGAAAAGAAATGTAGTGAAGCTGCAGATGCTTTTAAAAATGCACTTAGAAATAATCCTTTAGACGAGGAAACGCGTTATAATTATGCCTTAGCAAAAGAGTGTGCTAAAAACCAAGAGCCACCTCAAGAAGAAGATAACAAGGACGATAAAGACAAAGATAAAAAGGAAAACGAAGACCAGAAGGAACAAGATAAAAAGGAAGACCAAGGCGAGAATAAAGAAGATAATAAGGATAAAGGAGACGACGATAAAAAAGAAGGCGAGGATAAAGAAGATGAAGGGAAGCCAGATGAAGAAAAAGAGAAAGATGGCAAAGGAGACGACCAGAAAAAAGAGCAACCTAAACCACAACAACAGCCAGGAAAATTATCGCCACAGCAAATAAAAAATCTATTGGATGCAATGGATAACCAAGAGCAGAAAGTGCAGGATAAAATGAATGCAGAGAAAGCAAAAGGCGCAAAAATACAAACAGAAAAAGACTGGTAGATAAAAGTGAGAAGTTTGAATTTAGAAGTGAAGAGTTGCTTATTCGAACTTTAAAATCTTTGTCATTCCTGCGAAGGCAGGGATCCAGAATAAATTAGGAATGAAAAAAACAAAAAACATAGCAATGCTACTTATTATACTTTTTACAAGTATAGCAGGCGCACAAGTGCAGTTTCAAACTAGAGTGAGTAAAAAAACTTTAGGATTGAACGAGCGTTTACGTGTAGATTTTTCTATGAATAAAGATGGAGATAATTTCAATCCTCCAAGTTTTGATGGTTTCGATGTGGTTGGTGGCCCAAATCAATCGGTTAGTAATTCTTGGATTAATGGAAAACGTTCTTTCGAGAAAACGTATAGCTATTTCTTATCACCAAAAAGAATGGGAAGTTTAATGCTAGAATCTGCTAGTATAGAAATAGATGGCCAAACTTACAAAACCAATGCTATCGTTATTAAGGTTACTAAGGAAATACAGAAGCCTAAAGACCCAAACACAGCAGTTGCAAGTGATAATATTCATTTAGTAGCCGAGATTTCTAATGCAAATCCTTATTTAAACGAAGCCATTACTGTGGTTTATAAACTCTATGTTGCACCAAATACAGGAGTAAGCAATTGGAGAGAAACAGACGATCCTGAGTACGACGACTTTTGGAGTCAACATATTAACCCAAAAGGTTTAAAAATAGAAAGAGGCCAATACAAAGGCGAAGATTATCAATATGTAATTTTACGACGAACAGTTTTATATCCGCAAAAAACAGGAAAATTAATTATAGAACCTTTAAAGCTTGACGTTACTGCAGAAATACCAACTAAAAGGCGTGATATTTTTGGGCAACGATTAATGAGTAAAGTAAATGTTCCTGTAACAGCTGGAAGACGTACTATTAATGTTAAGCCGTTACCAGAAACAGGAAAACCTTTAGATTTTTCTGGAGCAGTTGGAGATTTTAAATTTAATTTAAGCATCTCTAAAAGCGAGCTTAATGCTAATGAATCTATGCAAGCTAAGGTAATAGTTTCAGGAAAAGGGAATTTAAAATTATTAGCCTTACCAAAACTAACACTACCTAATTCTCTTGAAGTATATGAGCCAGAGCATAACGAAAATGTGAGAACAAATTTAAGTGGTATGCAAGGTGAGGTTTCAGATAGTTATACTATTGTTCCTCAATATAAAGGCAAATACCCAATACCAACAATTTCTTTTTCTTATTTCGATTTAAAGACTGAAAGTTATAAACGATTATCATCTAACGAAACCATAATTAATGTACTCGAAGGTCCTGTTTATGGTGTTTCAGATAACAATTTAACAGCAGAAGGTGCAGAAAAACGAGATGTTGTTTTAAATAACGATCAATTTGCATTTATAAAAATGGATGCTAATCTGGTTTCAAAAAATAATACGCAATTCTTTAAATCTACGCTCTTTTGGGTAAGTTTATTGACACCTTTATTATTGATTCCGTTGGCTATTGTTTTCCGAAGAAAAAAAGAAGAACGTGATGGTGATATTGTAGGTAATAGACTTAGAAAAGCAGATAAATTAGCTAAGAAATATTTAGGTGAAGCTAAAAAAGCATTAGGAGAAAAAGAAGCCTTTTATGTTGCGTTAGAAAAAGCGTTACATAATTATTTAAAAGCTAAATTAAATATTGAAACTAGCGATTTAAGTAAGGATAAAATTCGCACTTTGTTACTAGAAAAACAAGTAGATACTACTGTTGTTTCAAATTTTGAAAATATTCTTAAAAACTGCGAAATAGCAAGATATACACCAATTACAAAAGTTGCCATGCAGCAAGATTATGATAAAGCTGCAAGCGCAATTAATTTAATAGATAAACAGATTAGATAAAATATTTTTCATTTCCATTATTATGGGAATACTTAAACAATGAAAAACACACTCTACATACTCTTGTTTTTTATAGGAAGTCTTTCGGCTCAAAACGAGAAAATTTTCGATCAGGCTAACGCGCTTTATAACGAAGGTAAATATGCTGAAGCTATAGATAGATATGATGTGATTTTAAATTCAGATAAGCACTCTGCCGAGCTGTATTTTAATATTGCAAATGCGCACTATAAGCTTAATAATATTGCGCCTTCAGTTTATTATTATGAAAAAGCATTAGCGCTAAAACCTAAAGATAAGGACATACAAGGTAATCTAGCATTTGCTAACAATATGCGAATTGATGCTATAGATAATTTGCCAGAAGTTGGTTTAACTAGGTTTGTGAAAAAGACAACCAATACTCTATCTTTCGATGGTTGGGCAAAGCTTTCTATTGTTTTAGTTGTGCTTTTTGTGTTATTTTATTTACTGTATTATTTTACTTTTGGTACAGAAAAAAAACGTTTTTATTTTGTGACTAGTACACTCTCTGTTGTACTAGCATTAGTGGCATTAGTTTTTACTTTTTATAGCTATAGTTTAGCGCAAAAAAAGAATCCAGCAATTATTTTTGCAAAAGAATCTAAAGTTAAAAGTGAGCCAAACTTGCGTAGTGACGAAGCTTTTGTTCTACACGAAGGCACTAAGGTTCAGGTTTTAGACACTGTAAAAAGTTGGAAAAAAATTAAACTTAGTGATGGTAAAACAGGTTGGATACAAGATGAAGATTTAAGATTATTAAATAAGATTTAGATTTTATTTAACATTTAAAATGTTTCTTTAATATTATATTTGCGTCTTGAATTATAACTTAAATATGCTTAAAAAACACATATCTATTTTCTTTACCATATTATTTTTGGCCATAATTACTGCGCCTTCTATAATTATGGTTTTAGATGATACTGTAGATATATCTGTTTTTTATAGCCTTTCTGAGGAAGAAGAAGAAGTTCAAAACTTGAAACTACTTTTTTCTAATAATGAAGAAGAACTAGATTATTTAAGTAACGTTTTAAAAACTAATAATTTAGGATATTTTTTTAAAAATTACTCAAAACCTCACTTAAACCTCATTTCTCCACCACCTGATTTTATTTAATATTTTGTCGTTTGGACATTTTTTGTCCCCAAAAAAATATTAAAATAACTATTGGTTTATTAACCAATAGAATAAAATCAAATTATAAATGTTTAAAACATTAAAAAACGACTTGCCTGCAAGTGTCGTTGTATTTTTCGTTGCATTACCTTTATGTTTAGGTATTGCTTTAGCTAGTGGTGCGCCACTTTTTTCAGGAGTAATTGCTGGAATTATTGGAGGAGTTGTAGTAGGAGCCTTAAGCGGTTCTAAAATTGGAGTTAGTGGGCCTGCAGCAGGTTTAGCAGCTATTGTATTAACAGCAATTGGTACTTTGGGAGGTTATGAAAACTTCTTGGTTGCTGTTGTTTTAGGAGGCGTTATTCAGTTACTTTTTGGCGTTTTAAAAGCTGGAATTATTGGATATTATTTCCCTTCATCGGTTATTAAAGGAATGCTTACTGGTATTGGAATTATTATTATTTTAAAACAAATCCCTCACTTTTTTGGATACGATGCAGAAGCAGAAGGAGCAGATAGTTTTATAGAAGCTTCTGGAGAGAATACTTTCTCTGCGATTTGGCATGTTTTTGATAACCTTATATTAGGTTCTATGGTTGTTGGTTTTATAGCCTTGGGTATTTTATTACTGTGGAGTAATGTTTTAGAAAAAAAAGGAAAGATTTTTCAAGTCATTCAAGGACCACTAGTTGCTGTTGTTGTAGGAATAGTTTTTTTCTTATTAACAAAATCTAATATGTCACTATCTATTGCAGAATCTCATTTAGTAAGTGTACCAGTTCCAGATGATTTAGATTCATTCATTGGTCAATTTAGTTTTCCTAATTTTGCAGTAATAACAAATCCTGAAGTTTGGGTTATAGCCTTTACAATTGCCTTAGTTGCAAGTTTAGAAACATTGTTATGTGTAGAAGCATCTGATAAACTTGATCCAAATAAAAACGTAACACCTACAAATAGAGAATTGTTAGCACAAGGAGCAGGTAATATACTATCTGGTTTAGTTGGAGGACTTCCAATAACTCAAGTAATTGTTAGAAGTTCTGCTAATATTCAATCTGGTGGAAAAAGTAAATTATCTACTATTTTACATGGAATGTTACTTTTAATATCTGTTGTTTTAATACCTTCTTTACTTAATAAAATCCCTTTATCTGTTTTAGCAGCAATTTTATTAATTGTGGGTTATAAACTAGCAAAGCCATCGTTATTTGTAAAAATGTATAAATTAGGATGGAAACAATCTGTTCCGTTTTTTGTAACAGTAATAGGAATTGTTTTTACTGATTTATTAATAGGTATAGCTTTAGGTTTAGCTGTTGGTATTGTAGTTATTTTATTAAAAAGTTACCAGAATTCTCATTTCTTACATATCGAAGATAATAGTAATGGAAAACATAAAATTAAAATGGAGCTTGCAGAGGAGGTTACATTTTTTAACAAAGGAGCAATCTTAAAAGAATTAGATAGCTTACCAAGAGACACTTACTTAGAGTTTGATGTCACTAAAACGAGATATCTAGATTATGATATTGTAGAGATTTTAGAAGATTTTGCTTTTAAAGCCAAAGAAAGAAATATTGATATTAAATTAATATCTAAACGTGGTATTGTTGAGAACCCATCAAGTTTTATAGAGTTCTTTCAGTTAAGACCTAAGTCTAATATTAGTTTAAGCTAGAATACTATGAAAAATAATAAATATAAAATACTAGTACTTTCAGATTTAAAGAAAAACACAAGTTCTTCTATAAAAAGTAGCATAAGCTTAGCTAATATGATTGGTGGAGAAGTAACATTATTTAATGTAAAAAAGCATATAGATATTGTAGAAGGAGACAATCAATTATCTGCAATTAGAACTTTAAATGAAGAGCATATTAATACTAAAAAGGAAATAAAAGCATTAATAGATCCTATTGCTAAAGAATATAATGTAGCAATAGATTACAGTTATTCTTTTGGAAAAGTAAAAGAAGAGATTCGTAATTACATTAAAGTTTATAATCCAGATATTATTGTTTTAGGACAGCGCGATTCTAGCCCACTTCAATTAATTGGAGATAGTATTACTCGTTTTATTTTAAAAGAATTTAAAGGCGCTGTGATGATTACGGCTAATGAAAATGCACTAGTACCAAACGAAAAAATGACTTTAGGCATTTTTAATGATTCGAATAGAGTATTAAACACTAAATTCTCGAAAGATTTAATAACGCATACTAAAGCTCCTTTAAAATCTTTTAAGATTATTAATAGCCAAAAGGAAATAAAAAAGGCTTCTGTAGAAAATGAAGAAAAAATGGAAGAGTATGTTTTTGAAGAAAACACTAACGCTATGAATACACTTTCTTCCTATTTATTAAAAAGTAATATTAATTTGTTGTGTATCGATAGAGTTCAAGATAAAACCAAAAACACAGCAGAAACACCATTAAATAAAATAATAAGTCAGTTAAATGTTTCATTATTAGTTTCTGAAGCATAGTAAAAAACAATTTAAATTTAAAAACAAGACATATGAAAGCACATACAAAAGAAACGCAATCGACAATGACACCTGAAAAGTCATTACAATATTTAAAAGAAGGAAACCAAAGATTTCAAAACAATTTAAAAGCCAATAGAAATCTTTTAGAGCAAGTAAACGATACTAGTGATGGGCAATTTCCTTTCGCTACTATTTTAAGCTGTATAGATTCTAGAGTTTCAGCAGAGTTGGTGTTCGATCAAGGTTTAGGAGATATTTTTAGTGTACGTGTTGCAGGTAATATTGTAAACGAAGACATTTTAGGTAGTATGGAATTTGCTTGCAAATTAGCAGGTACAGAACTTATTGTTGTTTTGGGCCATACTAGTTGTGGAGCTGTAAAAGGAGCTTGTGACCATGCAGAAATGGGTAACTTAACTAAGTTAGTTCAAAAAATAACACCAGCAGTTAATGCTGTTTTAGAACCTAAAGAAGAAGCTTTAAGAACTTCTAAAAACTTAGATTTTGTTGATGAAGTATCGCACATTAATGTAGAATTAATGATAGATAGAATTCATGCAGAAAGCCCAATACTTACCGAGATGGAAAAAGCCGGTGAAATTAAAATTATAGGAGCCATGTACAATGTAAATACAGGTGAAGTAAAATTTTATGAATAGAAGAATATCTAAAAATAAAATGAAAAAGAGAATAACTATGGCAGCACTAACATTATTGTTAGTGCTGCCTAATTTTATACATGCACAAGAAAGTGATTTCGGGAATTGGCTAGTATATATTGGGAACAAGAAGCTTGATAGTAAATGGAATATCCATAATGAAGTGCAGTATCGAAGCTATAATGCTATAGACGATTTAGAACAATTATTGTTAAGAACAGGTATTGGTTATAATTTATCAGAAAACAATAACAATATTTTGCTAGGATATGGTTATATTCTATCTCAAAATTATAGAGAAGGATTAGACGAGAAAATTGATGTAAACGAACACCGCATATTTCAGCAATTTACAACTAAGCAAAAAATTGGTAGCGTAGCTTTAAGTCATCGTTATCGTTTCGAACAACGTTTTGTTGAAACCGATTTTAAAATGCGTTTTCGTTATTTTTTAGGTTTTAATATCCCGTTAACCGGAAAAGAAGATAACAAGTATTATCTTTCAGCCTATAATGAGATTTTTTTAAATACAGAATCTTCTGTTTTCGATAGAAATAGAATGTATGGAGGTTTAGGTTACAAGTTTAATAAATCATTAAAAATAGAGATTGGTTATATGAATCAGTTTTTTGAAACGAGTAACAGAGATCAATTAAATGTTATTACATTCTTTAACTTTTAAGAAATACCAACAATACAAGAAATAAAACAAGATAAATGAAAAACTTTTTTTCCAATTTTAAAGGAGATGCCTTTGGAGGTATCACAGCAGGAATTGTAGCACTACCATTAGCATTGGCATTTGGAGTGTCTTCAGGTTTAGGACCAGAAGCAGGGCTTTATGGTGCTATATTTATTAGTTTCTTTGCTGCTCTTTTTGGCGGCACACCAACACAAATATCTGGACCTACTGCTCCAATGACAGCGGTAAGTATGGTTATAATTGCTGGTATTGTTGCGGCAAACGATGGTAGTATAGACAAAGCATTACCTGCAATATTAACAGTCTTTTTATTAGCAGGATTAATACAAGTAGGACTTGGTTTTTTAGGTCTAGGTAAATATATTAGATACATACCATATCCTGTTGTTTCTGGTTTCATGACTGCAATTGGAGTTATAATATTACTTACACAAGTTTTACCTTCTATTGGTTATTACCCAAAAGAAGATATGGAGTTTGTTGAACAATTTAAACCACAAGCCGAAGAAGTTATCCTTGAGAATATACTTAAAGATGAAGCTGGTCAAGGTATTTTAGTTTTAGAAAACTTTAAAGAAACAATAACACGAGCAGATTTAATTACACCAGAAGAGATTTTAAACGAATCTCAAACATTAGCGGCAAAAGAAGCTTCTGGTACAATTGGAGCGTTGAGAGTATTACCAAGAGCCTTAAAAAACATTAATTGGTTAGAACTAATGTTGGCCCTAGGAACGATATTAATTATTTATGGTTTTAAACGTATTACAACAGCAATACCAAGTACTTTGGTTGCTCTAGTTGTTATGTCTGGAATAGCTTATGGCTTTAGTTTGGGCTATAGACCAATTTCTGAGATTCCAGGAGGTATTCCAATTCCAAAATTAGAAATGTTTACTTCCTTCAGTATGGGTAGTATTACTCCATATATTTTTACTGCTCTTACATTATCTTTATTAGGGGCAATAGATTCTTTATTAACAAGTGTTGTTGCAGATAATATGACTAAAACAAAACACAAACCTAACAAAGAATTAATTGGTCAAGGAATTGGTAACAGTATTGCAGCGATTTTTGGAGGTATTCCTGGTGCAGGAGCAACTATAAGAACCGTTGTAAATATTAATGCAGGAGGAAAAACAAAGCTTTCAGGAATGATTGCAGGCATTATGTTATTAGTAGTTATGTTGGCATTAGGACCTGTAGCATCTAAAATTCCAGCAGCAGTTTTAGCAGGTATTTTAATAACTGTTGGTATTGGTGTTATGGATTATAAAGGACTTAAAGCTATACCAAGTTTACCAAGAGATATTAAAATAGGACCTTTAAAATTAAGTTCAGAAGTATTAATAATGATCATCGTATTATTACTATCTACTTTCTGGGATTTAATTTATGCAGTTGGTATTGGTCTTGTAATTGCTTCTTTAATGTTTATGAAGAAAATTGGTGATTTAACAGCAGAACGTTCAGATGTAAAATCATTAAAAGAAGAAACATGGGAAGACGAGACAAATTTCCCACAACAATTAAAAGAAGAGGTGTTTATTAAACATTTAAAAGGACCATTATTCTTTGGGTCGACTAGTGATTTTCAAGCATTAACATTGCAAATTCCTGATACAGCAAGATTTGTTATTTTAAGATTAGGACGTATGCAATATATGGATCAATCTGGTTTGTATGCTATGGAAGACATGCTTTTAGATTTAAAAAAGAAAGATATCGATGTCGTTTTTGTTGGACTTTTACAACAACCACGATATATGATGGAACGTATTGATATAATTCCAGATTTTATACCGAATGATCGTATTTTTAGTAATTTTAAAGCCTGTTTAAAATGGGTTAAAGATAACGTAGAAGACAAACATTAAAAACTTAAAATTATGAAGCTAGATAACGTTTTTGAAAACAATAAAGAGTGGATTAAGGCTAAGCTAAACGAAGACGATAAATATTTCGATAAATTAGGAGAAGGACAAAATCCAGAGCTTTTATTTATAGGTTGCTCAGACAGTAGAGTAACTGCCGAGGAATTAATGGGATTAGGACCTGGAGATGTTTTTGTACACCGTAACATTGCAAATATGGTTATTGGTACAGATTTAAATGCAATGTCTGTAGTAGAATATGCAGTATCACATTTAAAAGTAAACCATGTTGTTGTTTGTGGCCATTATGGTTGTGGTGGAGTTAAAGCAGCAATGCAATCTGCAGATTTAGGAATACTAAATCCTTGGTTACGTAATATTCGCGATGTGTACCGAATACACAATACAGAGCTAAATGCAATAGAAGATGAAGAAAAAAAGTACGAGCGCCTAGTAGAATTAAATGTACAAGAGCAATGTGTTAACCTAATTAAAACAGCTGCAGTTCAAAAAGCAGCTCGTGGAAGAGGTTTAGCAGTACATGGTTGGGTTTTCGATATTCATACAGGAAAATTGATAGATCTAAAAATAGATTTTGAAAACATTCTGGAAAGCATTCGTGAGATTTATCACTTAGATTAACACAGGTAAAGCCACTCAAATTTGAGTGGCTTTTTTCATTTTAATTAACTCTAAAATAAAATTTATTATAATAAACTATAAACAAATTCTGGGTAACCACGTTCTCCGGAAGCATCTGTTAAAGCTAAAAATTTAAGCTTATATAAATTACCATCGGTATCATTTACTATGTAAAACACGTTTTCTTTTAAAGAAGGTAATGTTCCTGGTCCACCACCATTTCTCCAGCTGCTTCCAATTGCACGTTGGTCGTTTGAGAAGTTTGTGTTTTCAACATCTGCTAACGTAAAATCGTCATAAGCTAAAGCTTCAGTATCTGTATCTATCATGTAAACAGTTGCGCTTGCTTTTGTATTATTAACTACAAAATCTGAATAACCATAAGCACCATAACCTGATATTTCATTTGTAAAAACACTAAAGTTTAAATCCCAGTTTGTTTTAACTGGTTCTACACTAACCTCTGTTTCAGTATTAAAGCTAAAGAATGTATAATTATAATCTGCATTTTTAGCAATAGTAACTACTTCATGAGTTGTAGCATCCAAATCAGCATATTGTAAAACGTAATTGTTTCCGTCTTTTAAAATTCTAATTTTTTTCCAACCTCTAGCAGCACCAGAAACTTCAACACTTCCGTTAGAAGGCGTTGCTGTTCCAACCTCAAAGCCTAAGTTTACTAAATAGACATGGTTTTCTACATCAGTTTCAGAAATAGCAGAAATAGCAGTTCCGCTAATTTCACCAGTTGGAGCATCTATAAATCCAGCAGTTTCAGCTTGAAAAGTACCAACAGCAACTCTTGTTTGTAAGTCTTGCACTTCTGCATTAGACGAATTCACAGCATCTATATCTGAAACCGTTAATTCAGCAGTTGCCATATAAATAGATCCATTTATAGCTACTCTAAATTCTGATTCAGAATAAAAACCTAAATCCCAAGAATCACGCTGTACAGCTGTACTTGTGTTTGTACTTAAGTCTACATAAACTTGATTTTGTTCGTTTGGACCTCCAACTAATGGAGATATGGCAGCACCTTCTATTACAACTTGTATTGGTTGTGTAGGTGTTGAGTCGTCATCGCTACTGCAGCTTGAGAACAGTAATACCGAGGCGCATAAAATTGAGGTAAAAAATTTGTTAATCATTGTAATTGGTTTTAAAAGTTTAAATTATATAATAGTTTTAAGTAATAAGAACGTCCGTAACCCAATAGTAATGCACTATTACTAGAGGAATGCACACCGTTTGTAGAATTATTACTAACATTTACATTAGTAACATCTAGTAGGTTTCGGCCGCCAATTGTTGCTTGAATTTTATTGTTTAAAAAAGATTTTTTTATGGAACCATCTAACCAGCTATAAGCATCGGTTGTGGTTTTTTCGAATACAGAATTGCCATTACCATCTGTTCCACTAGAGACATAGCCCTTTTGCTTCCCATTATGCTTTAATAGCAACGTGAAAGCAGTTTTCCATTTTTTAACATTATAAGTAGCACTTGTGTTTAATTGGTAAGAATATAAAAAGTCATTATCTATATTAACTTCATTACTTGCAACTCTAGAAATACCTTGTAATGTTCCACCTAGATTTAAAGTCCAGTTATCTTTTTTTATACTGTTCTCTTGTGTAATTCCCCAAAGCTTATAAGTATCAATATTTATGTACTCGTATTGTAAAGGTGCAGTGTTTACAATAGCAAGATCTATTTTATCTTTTAAGTCTATATAGCTAAGTTTTATTGTGTTTTGTAAAGAAGTATCCTTAAACCAACTTCTCTTTTTTAAGGTTAAAAATGCCGAATATCCTTTTTCAGGATTTAAGTTTTCATTTCCTTGTACATCGTGGTTAGAATCGACAAAGTAGTAGTATAACTCTTCAAAATTTGGTGTTCTGTAAGAAGTACCAACGTTGGCGCGTAACTCGAAACCTTTAGGCATTAAATAGCGTGTGCTTAATGAAGCTAATAATTTAGAATCGAATAAGGAATTATACTCATAACGTACACCAGGTCTTATCGAAAATTTATTAGTCAGTTTTAATTCTGAAGAACCAAACAACGCAACATTATTTTGCTTTCTAGTTTTATCTTTTTGTGTAATATCTCCCGAAGCTTGCGTATCGAAACCTTTTATAAAACGAGTTTCGTAGCCTAACTGAAAGTTGAAAAAATCACTTTTAACAAGATTATTTATATCTCCTTTAGAATAAAATACATGACTCGATTGGTAGGTTTCATCAATTTCATCGGTTTTATCTTTAGTAAGTATGTAGTAAGTAAACTCGTTTAAATCTCTTTTCTGAGTTTGATAAGAAAATGAAGCATTATAATTTGCACCAGAATTTAAACTTCCGCTTAAATTTAAATTGTTTACAAACCTGTTTGTTGTAAAAATTTTATCGGTTGACGTTGGATTACTTGTTTGGTTATCGGTATCAATATTAGCTCTAACGGTAACACCGTAGTTATTAATTATCTCATTAAAATATTCCGATTTGTATACTAGCTTAAATTTGTTAGTATTATAACTTAGTAAAGCATTGGTGTTAAATTGAGTTTTAGGTAACCAATCATGACCGCGTAAACTATCGTTTATATAGTGGTTTTGTCCTTGTCTGCCATTATAGAATCCTGCAAATTGATTTATATTAAAACCAACTCTAGCAAACAGTTTTTCGTTTATATTATGTCCAATACTAAGAGACTGTATGTGTCTTCCTTCATCAAACCATTCGTATTCATCGCTAACGGTTTCTTCTTGTACAAAAGCTTGAATTTTCCAATCGCTACTAATGGTTTTCTTTGTAATTATATTAATAACACCAGAAACAGCATTTGCACCATATTCAACTCCCATAGCACCTTCCACGATTTCTATACGCTCAATGTCGTCAAGATTTATTTGCGTTAAATCGATATTGTTTCCTAGACCATTATCACTCACCAATGGAATGTTATCTATTAAAACATTAAAGTATTGAGAGTCTAATCCAAAAAATGAAACAGTCGATTTTCCAGATTGCGCATTAGGTGTAACGGTAAGATTTAGATTAAAATTTAATAAATCGGCTAAATTATTAGCCGCCTGACTTTCAATTTGCTTTCTATTAATTACAGTAACATTATGAATAGACTTTTTTATAGACTGCGCATTGTATTGTCCTGTAATTACAACTTCTTCAAGAGATTGCGTTTTTACGGAGTCTTTTTTTATTTGAGCAAAAGAAATGCAGCTTAAAAAAAGTGAAAAATAAATGGTGATTTTATTTTTATTTAGAATCATTCTATTTTATATTTGTCGCAAATATATATCTTATTTTAATTCAATCTAAATAAGAATAACAAATTTTTAATATTTTTTTTAATATCATAATCAAACAACTTAATAATGAAACATTTAGTAGTATTAGCAGTAATTATTCTATCAATACCGTTTAGTGGAAATGCTCAAAACAAGAAAAAACAAGATCAAAAAGCCATAAAAGACATGTGTGGTTGTTATGAAGTAAGCTTCAATTTTGCTGAAACTTTTGAGTATTCTAAAGACTCTACTTATGTGCCTTCTAAAACAAAAACCGATAAAGGTTTAGAATGGGTTCAGTTAGTTGAAGACGATAGAAATAAAATTGCATTGCAGCATTTATTAATTGTTGGCTCTAAAGAAAAACCATACATAGTAAAACATTGGAGACAAGATTGGGAGTTTGAAAACACCAATTTATACGAGTTTGATCACGATAATAAATGGACGTTTGTTAGTCTTCCTATAAAAGAAGTAAAAGGACAGTGGACGCAAAAAGTATTTCAGGTAGACGATAGTCCGCGTTACGAAGGTTCTGCTACTTGGGTTCATGTAGACGGGAAAAGTTATTGGGAAAGCACAACTGCTGCACCTTTACCAAGACGTGAGTACACAAAACGTAGCGATTATAATGTAACACTTAGAACTAACCGTCACGAAATTGTTGCTAACGGTTGGATTCATGATCAAGATAACGACAAAGTTATTCGTGATGATGTAAAAGAGGATGTTGTTTTAGCACAAGAAAAAGGCCATAATACTTATGTTAAAGTAGAGGATAGCGAATGTGTCGCTGCACAAGATTATTGGAAAAATAATGAAGGTAAATGGGTTTTAGTACGCACAAAATGGGATGAAGTTTTTGCTAGAAATAAAGATTTAACCTTAGAAGAAAAAGTAGATAATAAAGTGTTGTTTAAGTATTTATTCGATAAAGAAAAGTATAAAACATCAGAAGAAATTAATCCATTAATTGAATCATTTGTAAAAAAATAAAATGAAGTATTTAAAAAAAATAGTAACAATTATTATATGCTTTATAAGCATACTAAGTTTTGCACAAGAGAATGTGTTTTTAGATAGGGATTTTTGGAATGCAAATCCAAAAGTTAAAACTGTAGAAGCTAAAATAAAAGAAGGTAATAATATAGCAGAAGCCAATAGCAATAATTTTGATGCGGTTGTATATGCTATTTTACAAGATGCACCATTAGAAACCTTAAAGCACATTCAATCTAAAAAAGGAAACGATGTCAATAAGTTAACGCACGATGGTAGAACCTATATTTTCTGGGCAGCCTATAAAGGTAATATTGCTTTTATGGAATACCTTTTAAACAAAGGAGCTAAAACTGATATTACCGACGATAAAGGAAGTACAATCTTAAATTTCGCTGCAGGTTCAGGGCAACAAAACACAAAAGTCTACGATCTTTGTATTGCAAATGGCGCTAATGTGAAAACGGATTTAACACCAAATGGTGCTAATGCGTTATTACTTGCTGCGCCTTACGATAAAGGTTTTAAACTAATTAGCTATTTTACTTCAAAAGGAGTAGATATTAATAGCGTAGATAGAGATGGTAATGGCATATTTAATTATGTTGCCAAAACAGGTAATATAGAGTTGTTAAATAAGCTAATAGAAAAAGGAGTAAAAGGTACAGATAATGCTTTTGTTTTTGCAGCCTATGGAACAAGAGGTAAAAGAAACACACTAGATTTTTATGAGTATTTAGAAAGTGTAGATTTAAATCCTAATAAAGCTTCAGTAAAAGGAGAAACGCCACTACATATCTTAGCGTCTAGAAGTAAAGATTTAGAACTTATTAGCTATTTAGTTGATAAAGGATTAGATGTAAATGCAATAGATAACAACGGAAACACACCTTTTATAAACGCTGCTAGTAGAAATACTACAGAGACAGTTGAACTATTATCTAAGGATTTAAAAAATATAAATCAGGTTAATAAAAAAGGAGAGTCTGCACTAGCTTTAGCTGTTGCAAATAACTCACCAGAAGTTGTTCGTTTTTTAATTGAGAATAAAGCAGATGTTTCGGTTTTAGATGCTAATAAAAATAATTTAACTGCTTATTTAATAGCATCGTTTTCAACTAAAAAAGAAGCTATTTTTAAGCAAAAATTAGATGTTTTAACTAAAAACGGACTAGATATCACTAAAACACAAGAAAACGGAAATACCTTATACCATTTAGCTTTACCAAAAAACAACAGCAGTATTTTAAAGCTTATCAAGCAATTTAATATAGATGTAAATGCTAAAAATAAAGAAGGAAACACAGCTTTACACCTTGCCGCTCTGCAAGCAAAAAACACAGAAATCTTAAAGTATTTAATTTCTATTGGAGCTAAAAAAGAAACTACAACAGATTTTGGAGAGACACCTTACGATTTAGCTTCTGAAAACGAAATTTTAAAAGCACAGAAAACTGATTTAGATTTTTTAAAATAAAAAGTAATTAATGAAAACATTAAAAACACTTTTAGTACTTGGAGTTTTAGCAATTTCAACGCTATCATTTACAACAGTAACAGAATCGACATCGTATAAATGTATGATTCAAATGATTAATTATTCTGGTGAAAGCGCCTACGTCGTTATTTCACTTATTAATCCTGAAGGCGAATACGAAAAAACATTATGCGTACAAGGTGATGATGAAGAGTGGTATCATGACATTTCAGAATGGTGGAAATTCTACGGTAAAAAACGAACAAAAATTGATGCTATTACAGGAGCTACAATTGCAGGAGGTGCAAGAAGTATTAGTGTAATAGATATTGAAGATTCTAAAATTGATGCTGGTTATAGTATTCGTTTTGAAACTGCTGTAGAAGATCAAGAATATTACACAAAGGATGTGGAATTTCCATTAACATCAGAAAGTGTTAAAAGCAAAAAAGAAGGTTCTGGTTTTATTCGTTATGTACGTTTAATGCCTAATTAATTCTATCATGTTACTTCAAGTGATCTGCGAGAAGTTTCAAAATAAAAAAATATGACCATTTCAATTTGGAGATACAGCCATCTTACACTAGCTGTATCTTCTTTTGTCTTTATTTTATTAGCTTCTATAACTGGAATCATCTTGGCTTTTCAGCCAATCTCGGAACAAATGGAACCGTATAAGGTTTCAGATTTTGAAAGTATAACACTTGCCGAAACACTTTCGAATTTAAAAACAGAATATCCCGAAGTTTTAGATCTTCAAATTGATGCAAATCAGTTTGTTTTAGCCTCAGTAATTACTAACGATGGCGAAAGTTTAAATGGTTATATAAACCCGAGAACAGGACAGTTTCTAGGAGACAAAATAGAAGTGTCCAAGTTTTTTAATTGGGTTACTAATTTTCATAGATCGCTATTTTTAAAGAGTATTGGTCGTTTTTTTGTTGGTTTATGTTCGTTCCTATTATTTTTAATTGCAGTTTCAGGAACGGTATTAATATTAAAAAGACAAGGTGGTTTTAAAAAGTTTTTCTCTAAAATAGTTAACGAGAATTTTAATCAATATTGGCATGTGGTTTTAGGACGTTTGTCTTTAATTCCAATTATTATCATTACTATTACAGGTGTTTATTTATCGTTAGAAAAATTCGATGTCCTTCCAAAAAACACAAGCTCCCATCAAATAGATTTTGAAACCTTATCGGAAACACCAAAAATAGATATTAAAGCGTTTCCAGTTTTTAAAAGCACAAAGCTTTCCGAAGTAAAAAGTATTGAGTTTCCTTTTTCTAATGATGTCGAAGACTATTTTACCATTTCACTTAAAGACAGAGAAATAGTAGTCAATCAATTTAATGGAGCTGTTTTAAGCGAAATAGAAACACCATTAGTAACCGTTTTTTCTACATTAAGTCTCAATTTACACACAGGAAAAGGTAGTATTTTATGGTCTCTTATTTTAGCAATTGCAACCGCAAATATTCTGTTTTTTATCTATTCTGGTTTTGCAATGACGCTAAAACGAAGGAAATCTAAACTAAAAAACAAGTATAAAAAGGACGCTTGCAAGTATGTGATTTTAGTAGGTTCGGAAAACGGAAACACCATGCCTTTTGCAAACCAATTGCAACAACAATTAATAAAAGCGGGAGAAATAGCTTACATCGCAGAGCTTAATAATTATAACACATTTAGTAAAGCAGAGCATTTTATAATAATGACTTCTACTTATGGTGAAGGTGAAGCGCCAACAAACGCAAGTGCATTTTTACAGCGCTTAAAGTCTATAAAACAAGAGCAAGAAATAAGTTATTCGGTTGTTGGTTTTGGATCATTAGCTTATCCCGATTTTTGCAAATTTGCTTTCGATGTTGATGCCGAAATGAAGCTTCAGTTTAAGCAAGAATTACCTGTTTTTACAATTAACGATAAATCGGTAGAATCGTTTCAAGAATGGATAAACCTTTGGAATAAGAAACGTGAGCTTCAAATTACAATTTCAAAAGAAAAACTGGCCATAAAACCTAGATTAAACAACACATTTACGGTTGTAGATAAAACCATAGCAGAAGACCATCCAGATAGCACCTTTTTAATCACCTTAAAACCGAATACCAATACATTTACTTCTGGAGATTTGCTCGCCATCTATCCAAAAAATGATTATAGAGAGCGTTTGTATTCCATTGGTAAAGTAAATGGTAATGTTCAATTAAGTGTAAAGCTTCACGATAACGGATTAGGCTCAGGCTTTTTAAATACATTAGAAATAGGTGCTCATTTTAAAGCACGAATTATTAAAAATAAGGCGTTTCATTTTCCTAAAAAAGCCTCAAAAGTAATCTTAATTGCCAACGGAACTGGTATCGCTCCCTTTTTAGGAATGATAGACCAAAACACGAAAAACACAGAAACACATTTTTATTATGGTTTAAGGCAAAATGCTTCATTTAACTTATATCGCGATGCTATTAAAGAAAATTATAATAGTAAAAATCTTACCAAATTAAAGTTAGCGTTTTCTAGAGAAGAACCTAAAACTTACGTGCAAGACGTCTTAAATCAAGACGCTTTGTTTATTGCAGAAACCTTAAAAAATAAAGGTGTGATTATGCTTTGCGGATCGTTAGCCATGCAAAACGATGTATTGGCTACCCTAAATACCATTACAACAGAAAACTTAAACCTTCCGTTAAGCAAGTTTATAGAAAGAAACCAAATAAAAACAGATTGTTACTAATCTAAAACACAAATTTATGTGCCATAATGTAAAGACAATATCAAAAGTTAGTAGTGGCGAATTATCAATATGTGAAAACTGCAAAATATACCATTTAGAGTTTAATAATATATGTTTTGAGTTTAATGTAGAGCAGTATGAGAAATTTAAAAACTACCTTTTAAATATAGAAACCAACTATTGGGAAACAAAATACGCACACTCGAAAGTTAAACGTAAAATACCAATACCATCTTTACAACCTAATCTGGTTTTAATGTTTAATAGGCAGGAAATAGAAGAGTTAAAGTCACTTTTTTGTAATAAAAAGAATGTCTTTTTAGCGTTAGATGATATAGACTACACTCTTATTCTAAATTAACAAAACTTAAAAATGTAACGCATATAAGTCACTTAAGTTTCTATTTGTTAAGCATCCAATGTACCAAATCTGTTTTGTCTACAATAGACCAACTGTGAGGATGTCGTTCTCCATTCGCACGATAACCTTTGTTTTCTGTAGGAATGTATTCAACAGCATTAAACTTCAATTCGCTTAATCTTTCGTGAAGCTTTTTAATATAGTAAGCGTTCATTTCATCATATTCAGAAAATCTATTCTTTTTCCACCAAAGTGTATCAGGTTCAGTATAAAATCTGATTTTAGTTTCCTTTAAATTTTTAATGTTATCAATGTTACCTGTTTTTAAAGTAGCAACAGAATATTCTTCGTATTTCGAAATGTCCTCTTCTGGTTTCCCTAATTGTTTCTCAAGAGTTTCAATTAACCACATGCTTTCTTGAACAGCAGGCTCTGAAAAATTACGTTCTACATTTTTTTTAGCAACTGTATGTAATGCATATAAATCTAAAGGAGAATCGACTATAAAAACACCTTTTGGAATTATGCTTGAATTCTCATGTGTTATAAAATTACTAATTAACAAAGCCATATTTCCTCCACTTGAAAAGCCTCCAATATATACATTATCACTCGGCAATTTATTTTCTTTAAATATGTTTTGAAGTTGCTCGCTTAAAAGTGTTTTTTCTTTTTTTGTAAGCCAAATTTTTCTGCTATAATTCAAATATAAAACTGCTATATTATTTTCTTCAGCATTTTCAATTATTTTAAACTCACGTTTAATGTCACCTGCATTTTCTGGAAAACCACCAAAAAGAACTAAGACAGCTTTTGCGTCTTTAACGGGTTTATTTAAGATATAGTCATCTTTAATTATTTCTATAAATTCAGTTTTTATTATGCTATCTAGTTTTTTATTTTCTTTGTTTTTACAAGAAAATACAAGCGTGAATATTAATAATGTTATTAGGTTTTTTTTCATTTATATAAATGTATAAAAGCATTTCTATTGTTACTAAAGCGCTTTCTTAAGCTATTACTAACATTTTTAGGAGTCTTTATTAATTACACATGTATAATCTCATCATCCTCAAGAATACTCTCACCACGTAACCTCAAGAAAATTTGAGCCACTGCAATAGTGTCCTTTTCGCAATAGACAATTATTCTGTCTATGTCGTTATCTTCATAATAGGTTTTATAAACTTCACTACCATCGATATCGTCTTTTGGAGATGGAATACCTAAAACGTTTGTCATCAATTTTAAAGAGGTGTAGGTTTTGTAATCTCCAAACTTCCATAACTCTAAAGTGTCTAGATGTGGTACTTCCCATGGTTTTTTACCAAAGAGATTAAGTTTGTATGGTAATTCTATATTATTAATAATCATGCGTCTCGCTATGTAAGGGAAATCGAATTCCTTACCATTATGAGCACATAGTAAGTGTTTGGCTTGGCTAAAATGAGAAATTAATAAGTTTTTAAAGTCTCTTAAAAGAGTTGGTTCTTCTCCATAAAAAGAAGTGGTACGAAACAAACGTGTTTCGCCTTGATTTGTAAAATACCCAACCGAAATACAAATTATCTTACCAAATTCTGCCCAAATACCTGCACGATCGTAAAATTCCTCAGCCGAAAATTCTTCTTTTCTTTGGTAGCGCGATTTTGCTTCCCAAAGTTCTTGTTTGGTTTTATCTAGCTCATTAAAATTTTGAGTTTCAGGAACCGTTTCAATGTCTAAGAATAAGATGTTCTCTAGGTTGAGTTTAGATATCATAGGCTTAGTTATTCATCATCTTATAAGCCTCATCAATATATATTGAAATATCATTAGTGAAAGCACCAACTCCTGCATCTGGAGACTTTTGGTGACCCAAACGCACAATAATTACATTATCTTCTGGTTGTACAATTACGTATTGGCCTAAGTGTCCACGCATCATTTTAAAATCTTTACCATTATGCTTTTTTAGCCACCAACCATATCCATAAACTGGGTCGAATTTTGGTGTTAAAGATTTAGCTACAAAAGCAGAATCTAATACTTGCTTGCCATTCCATTTCCCATTGTCTTTATATAATTTTCCAAAACGCGCAAAGTCTTTTGCGTTACTAGCAATACAGCAATACGCTTTTACTAAGTCGTGGTCGTCGCTATCTACTTGCCAAAGTGTTTGGTTTTCACTGCCAAGAGGTTTCCAAAAGCTTTCTTCAAAATAATCGTATAGTTTCTTGCCTGTAGCTTTTTCAATAACCATAGATAGCATTTGTGTGTCTCCACTTGCGTATTTAAAGCCTTTTCCTGGTTCGGTTACTACTTTAAGACCATTCATTACTTTTTCTAAATCGTCATCAAAATAAGCACGTGTAGTTATAGATAATGGAGAATAATAAGCTTCGTCCCAATTGGTTCCAGAACTCATGCTAGATAAATCTCCAACGGTCATTTTTGCTGCTTGTCCATCGCAAAAGGCAGGTAAAAAGTCGCAAACTGGTTGGTCTAAACTTTTAATATAACCTTCCATAATGGCTTTTCCCATTAATCCAGACACGTAACTTTTTGCCATAGAAAATGAGTTCGATTTAGAGTTTTCATTATACCCATCGTAATAGTTTTCGAACCAAATACTATCGTTTTTAATAATGACATAAGCAACGGTTCCGTAATCCGTATTGGCCTTGTTTAAAGCTTCGGTTTCTTTTGCAGAATTATAGTTTTTATGATTACTCCAAGGTTGAGGAGTTTCTATCTCAATTGTTCTGTTATCGAATTTTTTATAATCGTCTAAAAACGCTGTTGTATAACCACGCATATATATTGTGCGAACTGCTTTTATTAAATAATCAGTATCTGTGATGTAAAGGATTGCGATAAGTAAACCGAAAAGAACGACTAATACTTTAAAAAATTTTTTAAGGAATTTCATGGATTGATTTTATTAGAAAACTAAATATAGTAAAATTTAAAAGGATATCGAGTTATCGAGAGTTTCTCTGCTTAAGCTTTTCTTTATAAAACGCTTTTTCTGCGATGTATAATGTTTTCGAAAACTCTGCTACAGTTTTGTTTTTAGCGTTAACCAAAACCATGTCTTTAACAATATCAAGCTGTTGCTGTTGCAATACGTTAAGTTTTATAGTTTTTATTTCTTCAGCAGTAAAAATAAATTCACCATATATAGCGCCTTTTGCAGGACGTTTATATTTAGCGGTTACTGCTTTGTCCCAAACCACATAATCATCACCTAAAATTTGAATAAGCTGTATCATGTAAATTGGATCTGTAGCAGATAGCATACTGCCTCCAAAAATAGAACCTGCATAATTGCGGTTTTTCCAATTTAGTTTTAGTCTAATTTTTACAAAATGTAAATCGTCGCTAACTTCAATAAGTTTTGCAGTTGTGCGTCTATACATTGGAGACCAGTTAAAGCCATATTTATAAATGCTAGCTGGTTTTACAAAGCGTGTTAAAAATTTGGTTGCAATTTTATACATTAAAATAGACTTTGCTGTTTATAAGGGCTTTCATGTTCTAATAACCACTGTTTTCTATATAATCCACCAGCATAACCTGTTAAACTTCCATTACTACCAATAACGCGATGACATGGGACAATAATCCAAATTGGATTTTTTCCATTAGCATTTGCGACTGCACGAATGGCTTTTTCGTCGCCTAACTGTCTAGATAATTGTAAATATGAAGTCGTTTTTCCGTAAGCAATAGAGCTTAAAGCATCCCAAACACGTTCTTGAAAAACAGTGCCTTTAGGATTTAGTTTTAAACTGAATTGTTTACGCGCTCCTTCAAAATATTCGTTAAGTTGAATCACGCAATCTTCTAGGACTTCTGGAATAATATCTGAAACCTTTTCATTAGAATTTAATACAGAAACCGAAGCAATACCATCCTCATCACCAACAATTTTGGTAATACCTAAAGGCGAATTGATATAGCAGGTTTCTTCCATTATTGATTGTCTTCTATGTTTTCTATAATGCCTAATTTTTTAGCTCTCGCTTCCCAGTTTTTTCTAGCTTGATGTTGTAAATCGCTTACATTATCGCTTTCATCCATAATCTCTAAACCAAGTAGTGTTTCTATAACATCTTCCATTGTTACGATACCACTTACAGTTCCATACTCATCGACTACAGAGGCTAAGTGGTTTTTGCTTTCTACTAATTTTTCGAATAAAGTTGGAATTGGAGTATTACGCTCTACAATAATAATATCACGTTTTAATTCGGATAGTTTTTTAGAACCATTTCCTAAAGCCATTTCTTTATAGATTTCATCCTTAAGAACAACACCTTTTATATTATTTTCAGATTCTGAAAATACAGGAATTCTAGAAAATCTAAGGTTTATATTGTTGTTAAAGAAATCTGCAACGGTTGTGTTTTCGTTTTCAGTTTTCATAACGGTTCTAGGCGTCATGATATCCTTAGCATTAATATCTTTAAAGGTTAGTAGGTTTTTAATAATTTTGCTTTCGTTATCTACAAAAACACCTTCTTCGTGAGCCATATCTGCCATAACTAAAAAGCCTTCACGACTTAAAACGCTTCCATGTCCTTTGCCACCAATAAGCTTTGTAGTTAATTGCATTAACCATAATAAACCTGTCCATTTTAAAGGGAAAATTAAAATTTTCAAGGCTTTAGTTGTAAAATTAGTTAGGCTTTTCCAGTAGGTTGCACCAATTGTTTTTGGGATAATTTCTGAAGCAATTAATATTAAAATTGTCATTATTGCCGAAACAATAAATACACCATAACCCTCACCATTTCCGTACAATCCTTCTGCTTCTTTACCTACTAAAATGGCACCTACTGTGTGTGCGATTGTGTTTAAGGTTAGAATAGCAATTAAAGGTCTATCGACGTCTTTTTTTAAGACCTCTAAAGATGTAGCATACTTCTTGCCTTCTTTCTTTTTAAGATTTATAAATGTTGGTGTTACACTTAAAAGAACAGCTTCTAAAATAGAACACAAAAATGAAAAAAATATGGAGATAACTCCGTAAAATATTAGTAATCCCATGGTTTTTTTTAGTTTATTTGTGGCTAATTTACGATATTAATTTTACTACATCTTTAGCAAAATAACTCGCAATTATATCTGCTCCAGCACGTTTAATGGCTGTAATTTGCTCCATCATAACCGCATCATGATCTAACCAACCTTTTTCGGCAGCAGCTTTAAGCATAGAATATTCTCCGGAAACTTGATACACAGCAACAGGTACATCGACTTCATTTTTAATTTCGCGTACAATATCTAAATAGCATAAGCCTGGTTTTACCATAACAATATCTGCACCTTCGTCGATATCCATTTCGGTTTCGCGTAATGCTTCAAAGCGATTAGCATAATCCATTTGGTATGTTTTTTTGTCCTTAGGAATATCTTTTACAGCTGCAGGAGCAGAGTCTAAAGCATCACGAAAAGGACCATAAAAAGCTGAGGCGTATTTTGCCGAGTAACTCATGATTCCAGTATCTGTATAACCTTCGTCTTCTAGCAGTTCGCGAATAGCTAAAATACGTCCATCCATCATGTCGCTTGGTGCTACAAAATCTGCTCCAACTTCTGCGTGAGACAAACTCATTTCTGCTAAAACTTCAACCGTATCATCGTTTACTATTTTACCGTTTTCAATAATACCATCGTGACCGAATGATGAATATGGATCTAGCGCAACATCTGTCATCACTAGCATTCCTGGGCACACATTTTTAACGGTTTTAATAGCACGTTGCATTAATCCGTTTGGATTTAAAGCTTCAGTACCTTTGTTGTCTTTTAAATTGTCTGGGACTTTTACAAATAATAAAACAGATTTTAAACCCAATTTCCATAGCTCTTTTACTTCAGTTTCTAATAAATCTAAACTAAAGCGATAGTAATTTGGCATCGAGGCAATTTCTTCTTTTATACCTTTGCCTTCAACCACGAATAATGGTACTAAAAAATCGTTTGGTGAGATTATAGTTTCACGAACTAAACTTCTAATAGATTCGTTGGCTCTTAGTCTTCGGTTTCTTTTTATTGGATACATAAGTAATAGTTAAAAGTTAAAAAGTACAGAGTGAAATTTATTTGACTCCTACTTAAATATTATTTTTCAGATCTATTTATTGGCTTAATCCTAAATATTTCCAGTTATTATTTTCTTTTACAAAAACAGATTTTTCATAAATAACATCAACACTTCCGTTTTCATAAAATGAAGCATTAAATGTTACTGTTCCTTCTTCATCTTTCTCTAAACCTTTAGTAGTTTCAAGTACTTCTAGTTTTATCCATTTCACAGATTTTGCCCATTTTACAATTTCCTTTTTTTCGGATGTTGATCTAGTAGAACTATGATGTGTTTGCATTAAATAATCGCCATTAGCGAGCACAAAAGCGCTATATCTAGAACGCATCAATTGTTGTGCAGTTTCTGTTTTTCCATTGTTTAAATGAAACACTTCGCAGCATATTTTATACGTTTTATTGTTTCCGCAGTAGCAATTCATTTTAAGTCCAATCTTTAGGATTTTGTAATACTTTAATCAATCGTTCTTCTTCGCTGCCTACTTCTGGATTATGATCGTAAACCCATTGCACATGAGGAGGCAAACTCATTAAAATGCTTTCTATTCTTCCATTTGTTTTTAAGCCGAAAAGCGTTCCTTTATCGTGTACTAAATTAAACTCAACATAGCGACCACGACGTATTTCTTGCCAATCGCGTTGTATTTTTGTGTATTCTAAATCTTTTCTTTTTTCTGCAATAGGAACATAGGCTTCAAGGAAACTATCTCCAACTTCGGTAACAAAATCGTACCATTTTTGCATGCTCATGTCTTCTGAAGCTTTGCAATAATCGAAAAATAGACCTCCAATACCACGACCTTCGTTACGGTGTGCATTGTAAAAATACTCGTCGCAACGTGCTTTGTATTTTGGATAAAACTCTGGATTGTGTTTGTCGCAAGCAGTTTTACAGGTTTGATGAAAATGTGTTGCATCTTCATCAAACAAATAATAAGGCGTTAGGTCTTGTCCGCCACCAAACCATTGGTCTACAATATTTTGGTCTTTATCATACATTTCGAAATAGCGCCAATTTGCATGTACAGTTGGAACCATTGGGTTTTTAGGATGTAAAACCAGGCTTAATCCACAGGCGAAAAAATCGGCATCTTCCACACCAAAATACTTTTGCATAGAGTCAGGTAACTTTCCATGAACACCAGAAATATTAACGCCTCCTTTTTCAAAAACGTTTCCATTTTCTATAACTCTTGTTCGTCCGCCACCACCTTCTGGCCGTTTCCATATGTCTTCTTGAAAAGTTGCTTTTCCGTCAACTTTTTCTAGACCTGCTGTAATAGTGTCTTGTAATTGATGTATGTATTTGAAAAATTTATCTTTCATTTTTTATACCATTGATTTGTTACAATATGTTGCCTTTTCAAAATCTCTTATATTAATTGCAATAAAAGGAATATCTGGAAACATCGTTTTTAATTCGGTTACCATACTCTTAGAAAGCTTTGCTTTTTGTTCGATTGTTCTGCCTTCCATAATGTTTGCAAAAACATGAATAAAAGTTTCCTTTTTTCCGCCAACTAAATAGTTTTCTTTAAAAGGGTTTAAGCGTACTTTAATATCTGCCTCATCAAATAATAAGCTGTTATTTGCTGTGCTGTGTACTTTGCTTAAAACAGATTTTGCTTCAACATTATTTAAAATATTTTCAGAGCAATCTATTACAAAATGTGGCATAATTGTTTATTTATATAATTCATATAACTCCATATCTAGAGGTTGCTCGCCAGTTGGAGTGAATTCTTTTTCTAAAGTTTTTTGCCAAACAAAATCATTATTTAAAGCCACGTTTACACTTGGTAAATTATCTTTATGTGCTATTATTTGCAAAGTTTCTAACTCTAATGTTGTAAAAGCATGTTTGGATAGTGTTTTTACGACTTTCGAGATAAGGCTTTTACCTTTAAAATTATAATCTATGCAGTATGCAAATTCTCCTCGTTTTATAGACCAATCTAATGCTTTTATGTAGATGATTGCTGCAATTTTACGTGTTTCAGAATGTTTTAAAGTGAACAAAAATTCTTCTTTTTCATTGAATTGTTTCACTTTTGTTTCTACAAATAATTGGGATAAAGTTGGGTTTAGGTTTTCTTTTAAAGTGCCAGGAAAATAACGTTTAAAACGATCGGAATTTGTTACCATAAAGTCACAAAGTTTCCAAGCGTCTGTTTCTTTAATCGGGCTTATTTCGAAGTCGTTAAACTGTAGAATCATTATTTAATTTTACGCTAAGTACTTAAACTGTTGGCGTTTTTTGTTCTGTTAGTAATTTATTTTTGGCCTTAATAACTTCTACCGTTTTAGTGGTTGCTGCTGTTACAGAAAGTGGTAATACTATAATAATTCCAATAATAGGAATTAATAAAAACAGCATAAAAACAATACCATTTCCTATTGCTAAGCCTCTGTTTTTTCTAACAAAATTAACACTTTCTCCATATTTAAAATGACGTTCTAAGGTGTAGTCCATATTACCAAATCCAGCATAAAAAGCTTGAACTAAGAACATAAGAATAGTACCCAGAATACCAATAACTGGAATAAAGCTAATTATAATTAAGGGAATAGTAAAGAGTATTTCTTTAAAAAGGTTGCGAACATTAATTCTAATACCTCTCCAAAGTTGCTCTTTAAACGATGTTATTCTGTGTTCGTGTTTGTTTTCTCCAGTTAAGTGTGCTTCAATTTTTTCTGAAACAGGACTCATAAATGGTGCAGACAATGCCATTACAATGTGTTTGTATAATATGAAACCTAAAACAATAATAATTGCTCCACCTAAATAACTTGAAATAGAGGTAAAGGTTTCTATTCCTGTTTCCCAAGGCCAAATTTTAGCTATAAACCTTCCAATATTGTCTGATAAACCATAAGCTGTAAAACCAACAATTGTAGCAGTTATAATGCTAATAATGATTGGTACTAAAAAGTATTTCCAAAGTTTTAATTTAGAAATTAATGTAAATGTTCCTGTATAGGCTTTTATACCTTTTAGAATGTTTTTAATCATTAACTAGGTGTTTAATTAAACATACTTAAAAGACGCAAAAACCAAGATTAAGTTACAAGTTATATTAACTAATTAGCTTTATACTCTTTTACAGCATCTATAAATGCTTTAGCATTTTCTAACGGAATGTTAGGTAAAATACCATGGCCTAAATTTACAATGTATTTATCTTTACCAAATTCGTTAATCATTTGGTGTACCATTTTTTTAATTTCTGCAGGAGGAGAAAATAAACGAGTAGGATCAAAATTACCTTGTAAAGTAATGTTTCCTCCTGTTAAGTAACGTGCGTTTCTTGCAGAACATGTCCAGTCAACACCTAAAGCTGCAGCTCCAGATTTAGACATTTCATCTAAAGCAAACCAACAACCTTTTCCAAAAGCAATTACTGGTGTAATATCTTTTAAAGCATCAATTATTTGCTGAATATATTTCCAAGAAAACTCTTGATAATCTACTGGAGAAAGCATTCCTCCCCAAGAATCGAATACTTGAACAGCATTAACACCTGCTTTTACTTTTTCCTTTAAGTAAGCAATTGTTGTGTCTGTTATTTTTTGTAATAATTGGTGTGCAGCAACAGGGTTTGTAAAGCAAAATTCTTTTGCTTTATCAAAGTTTTTAGAACCTTGACCTTGCACACAATAACAAAGAATTGTCCATGGAGAACCAGCGAATCCAATTAAAGGAATATCATCGTTTAGTTTTTCTTTAGTCATTCTTATAGCCTCGTAAACATAGCTTAAGCTTTCTTTTACGTCTGGCACAATAACGTTATCGACATCTTTTTGATTACGAATAGGATGTGGTAAATAAGGACCAAAATCTGGCTTCATTTGTACTTCGATATTCATTGCTTGAGGAATCACTAAAATGTCACAGAACAAAATAGCAGCATCCATTCCATATCTTCGAATTGGTTGTACTGTAATTTCGCTTGCTAATTCTGGAGTTTGACAGCGTGTAAAGAAATCGTATTTAGCCTTTATTTCCATAAATTCTGGTAAATACCTTCCTGCTTGACGCATCATCCAAACTGGTGGACGATCTACAGTTTCTCCTTTTAATGCTCTTAAAAATAAATCGTTTTTCAACATATCTTTTCTTTTCATTCCTTTTGCCTCTAAATTTCGAGAACAAGATTTTTTTAATTGTACGTTTTCTTTTTGCTAAAAAGATTAGCTCATTTCATTTAAAATAAATAGGCTAATTATGTGCAGAGAGTAAGGGATTCGAACCCTTGGTACCTTTGCAAGTACACTACCTTTCCAAGGTAGCACGATCGGCCGCTCTGTCAACTCTCTATTAATCTATTAGGCTAATAATTGCTAAACATAATGCTCATTAACCAACTCAATAACACTTTCTACAGTTGGTACTTTTGCAATTCTAATATCTTTAAAATACTTACTAGCTTCCTTTGCTGTCGATTCTCCAATGCAAAAAGCAATGGTTTTGTCTTCAGCGTTGTTTTCTTGCTTATAACTTTTTACTGTTGATGGACTATAAAACATAAGACCTTCTACAGAACTATCAACCTTAATGCTGTCTAATTTTGTTTGGTAAGCTTCAATTTCTTTAACGTCTATGTTGTTTTCTTTAAGAACAGTTGGTAAATCGTCTAATCTTAAATCGCTACAAAAATATGTAATCTCACTACCATCCATAAACTCAATTAAGTGTTCTGCTAATTTTTTAGCATTGTTTTCGCTATGTTTTACTTCGCCAATTCTTCTCTCTATCATGCGTTTTGTACGACGACCAACACAGTAGATGTTTTTAAATTGTAGCTCTATTGCAGAAAAATTAGTAAGCAATGCTTCAACAGCATTTTTACTTGTTATTACTACGTTTTCAATTTCGCTTTTTAAGAATCTTGGTGCAATTCTATTTAAGTTGATTTTTACAAAATCACTACTATCAGGATTCACTTTTTCATGAAACAACAAACGTTGATCTTCTGTAAAAGATTTAGTAGAGTAAACATTTGTTGGTTTGCTAGTTTGCTTCATAGCATCCATTAAGCGTTTGCCACCTTTGTCTATTACGTAGTTTGCACACCACTCTGCAATATCTCTATGTTCTCCAAGCGCTTTTACACGTTCTACGGTAATTTTTTTAGTTCCATTTGGGCTTAATAAAATACCTTCGAAGTTTACTTCTTCATCTTTTATATAACACAAAGCACCAATAGGAGCAGTACAACCACCTTCTAATCGGTTTAAAAATTCGCGTTCTATTTGCGTGCAAATTTCTGTCTCTTCATCATTAATTTCAGCTAAAATTACTAAAAGCTCTTCGTCTTCTTCTAGAGCAGTTGTCATAATTGCACCTTGTCCAGGAGCAGGAACCATCCATTCTAAATTATCTGCTGTTTCTGGTCGTACATCTAAACGTCCAAGTCCAGCTGCAGCAAAAATAGCAGCATCCCAATCCTCACTAGTGTCTAATTTTTCTAAACGTGTATTTACATTTCCGCGAATATCTACGATAGTATGTGTTGGGTAGCGATTAAGCCATTGTGCTTTTCTACGTAAACTACTAGTAGCAATTACTGCTTCAGGCCCACCTAAAAACTCTTCGGTACCTTTAAAAACTATAGTATCACGCACGTTACCACGTTTCATAACAGCAGCTTGTACAATGCCTTTTGGTAAAACGGTTGGTACATCTTTTAAAGAATGTACAGCAATATCAATGTCACCATTTAACATAGCAATGTCTAAAGTTCTTGTAAATATTCCAGTAATACCAAGCTCGTAAAGTGGCTTGTCTAAAACTAAATCACCAGTGGATTTTATAGGAACAAGTACTGCTTTATGGCCTAGTTGCACTAATTGTTGTCTTACAGCTCTGGCTTGATAAAGCGCTAACTCACTATCGCGAGTTCCAATTCTTATTATTCTAGACATTTTTTATTGGTTCTAACTGAAACACTTTTTGAATAAGTTCCAGGCTATCGTTTGTAGAAATTGCTTCGTCTTTTAAATGATGAGCGAAGTGATTTGTTATTTTTTGAATGAGTTTATTACTAATTAACTCAGCTTGTTCTTCGTTAAAATTTGCGATTTTTTTACGTTGTGTATCTAATTCAGCTGTTTTAAACGATTGTAATTTTGTTTTTAACGCTTTTATTGTAGGTGCGAATTTTCTAGTTTCTAACCAGCTATTAAATTCAGTATTTACTTCTTGAATAATAGTTTCGGCTAATGGAATATGTTGTTTTCTGTTTTCTAATGTTTCATCGGTAATTTGCGATAAATCATCTAAATGTATAAGTTTAACGTTACTTAATTCTTGAACGTTTTCGTTTACATTCTTCGGAATTGATAAATCTAAGATCAACAATTCTTTTTTAGACTGAATAATATGTTTGTCGATTGTAGGATTTTGAGCTCCTGTTGCAACAATTAAAATATCTGAAGCATTAATTTCTTCCTGAAGATTCGCGTAATCTTTTACAATTAAATTAAATTTTCCTGCAATGGCTTCAGCTTTATCTTTAGTTCTGTTAACTAAAGTTATATGCTCATTTTTGGTATGTTTAACTAGATTCTCACAAGTATTTCTGCCTATTTTTCCGGTTCCAAAAAGTAGAATATTTTTGTTTGTAACATTCTCAACATGCTTCATTATGTATTGTACAGAAGCAAAAGATACAGATGTTGCACCAGATGAAATATCTGTTTCTGTTTTTATACGCTTACTTGCTTGAATAACGGCATTTACTAATCTCTCTATAAAATGATTAAGTAAATCGTGTTTTTTAGAAATTCTTGCGGCAGTTTTTAATTGACTAATAATCTCGAAATCACCTAGAATTTGACTATCTAAACCAGAACCAACACGAAACATATGAGAAATAGCGTCTTTATTTTTATAAACATAAGCCACTTTTTGAAACTCTTCAACGGTTCCTTTTGTGTTGTCACAAAGTAATTGAATAAGTTGAAATGGGTGTTCTGCAAAACCGAAAATTTCGGTTCTATTACAAGTAGAAGTCACTATTAAGCTTTCAATACCATTGGTTTTTGCTTGATCTAGCAAGTTTAACTTCGCTTCTTCGCTTAAACTAAAATTACCACGAATTTTGGCATCAGCTTTTTTGTAGCTCAAGCCAATGGCGTAAAACGTAGTACTTCTTGAAATGTTATATTGTTTCATAATCTTCGATAGCAAAAATACCAACTCAGTATGGTAGAAAACAACGCTAAAAGAACTAATAGTGTCGCTTGTGGTTTTTTTGCGTTGTTTTTTAATTAAAATTATGAAAAGCACTATATTTGCTAATGCTACAAGCGTTAATTGTTTTGTAGTTTAGAACAAATCTAAATAGAGTTATGCTACATTCGGAAAATAAAACAGACAAAAGTATCGCTAAAAGTTTTTTTGTTGAAATACGTGCTGATGATGGTGTTTATATTTTAACACATCAAAATGATACACAGGAGGTTAAGGTTATTGAACGAGAAATAGATAGTAGCTTTATTCAGTTTCATTTTTGTATAAAAGGTGAGAGTCAGTTTCTGTTTAATAATGGTAATTATAAATTAAATGTAGCCGAAGAAACGTCACTTTTACTATATAATCCTGAACGCGATTTGCCAATACATTTAGAGGTGAAACCTAATTCTTGGTTAGTTTCTGTGCTAATTTCAATTAAAAAATTTCATGGCTTGTTTTCTCAGGAAGCAGATTATATTACTTTTTTAAGTGAAGATAATCGCGATAAAAAATATTATAAAGACGGAAAAATTTCACCTTCTATGGCAATAGCATTAAACCAGTTGGTAAATTATAATTTAAACGCTTCAATTAAAAACATCTATTTTAAAGCAAAAGCTTACGAAGTGTTGAGCTTATATTTTAATAGAAATGAAGATGCAGATATTGAACAATGTCCATTTTTAGTGGATGAATCTAACGTTTTAAAAATTAGAAAAGCTAAAGATATCGTTATTTCGAGAATGGCAGAGCCACCAAGTTTACAAGAGTTAGCAGACGAAATTGGGTTAACGCTTAAAAAACTAAAAGAAGGTTTTAAACAAATTTATGGGGATTCTGTATTTAGCTTCTTGTTAGATTATAAAATGGAGTTTTCGAGGAAATTATTAGAGTCTGGTGTTCATAATGTTAATGAGGTTGGTTTAAAAGTTGGATATAGTACTTCTAGTCATTTTATTGCTGCTTTTAAGAAGAAGTATGGAACAACGCCTAAGAAATATGTGCAGTCTGTTGGTTAAATTTTTTTTACTAAAAATACGATTACAAATATCCAGCCTAAATACAATATAGTATATCCTAAAGAGTAAAGGGCCGAAATTCCAATATCTCCTTGAGTTGTTTTTGATTTTCTAAAGACTAATTTTAATGCTCTAAAAAACAACCAATAAAGCATCATAATTACTATAAAAATAGAAAACCAAAATGCTATTTCTATTAGAATAAGCAATAAAAAAATTAATATTGTCATTCCTATCCAAACTAAAAATGATATTATAAACCCACCTATTCCATCTCCTCCTTCAAAAAACGGAAGGTCTGGCATATCTCCAGAAGAGGAAATGTAATTTCCAACTTCATAATTTTTAAAATTTGGAAAATTATCTTTTAAACTAATTCCTTTGTAAAGGCCATAAGTCATAAATAGAAATAGAGAAGATCCAATTATAGCTAACGAAATATAAAAGTTTGAAGTAATAGACCGGTCATGATTTTCACCGTTTAAATAAACGATAAGAATAGTTAGTAGTATTACAATTATAGAAATAATGAATACCGATTGTCCTTTTAAGTATGTTTTTGAGGCTTTCAAATTATTTGCTATCTCTCACTAATACGTTTTCTCGTTTTATATTTCACTAAGTCTAAAACCTCCTCGATTAACTCATCTTCCTTCTCATTTTCATCCATATAATTGCCATTATAACCTGATTGGTAGTAAACATTTGTAACTAATTCCTTTTGTTTTTTGTGGTCTAAAAAAGCAGCATAAAAAAGCTTTTTAGAATCTCCATAATCGTTTTTAGTATCGAGTTTAAAAAAGTAGATGGTTCCTTTTTTGTCACTGTCTGTTTTAAAAGGTTTTTTAACTAAAAAAGAAATAGAATCTCTTCCTGTTTCAATTTTCACATTGCTAAATAAATACGATTTAGCATATTTTAACTGTGTAATTTCTTGAGTTAAGTACGGCTTTTTAAGATTTAAAGCATAGAGTGTGTTTACTAAAACAGCTTGGTTTCTATAGTCGTCTATAGTTTTGTTTTTAAGCTTTACAGGGATTTCCTCTTTTGCATTTTCTAATAAAGCATAGTAGGTTGTTAGCGCTTTTGCGTTTTCACTGTCTAGTAATTTATCGAAAAAAGCTTTGGCAGCAGATTCTTTTCTAAAAGGAAAAATTAACTTCACATAACTATATAGAGTGTTGTTCCTAGAGCTGTATACAGATTTCTTGCTTAAACTGCGTTTAATTTCAATTTTTCCATCATTAATAATCGACTTTTTATACTTTTTATAGACTTTAGGTTTTATAATACTACTGTCTTTTAATCGCGCTAATAAATTATAAATAGGTTCTTTGTATTCTTGAACATTTGTATATTCTAAAAGCTTTGGGAATAAATATTTTTTGAGTTCTAAAGAGTCTTTGTAAGTGTAGAAAAGAGATTGCACTGCGTACTGTTCTATTGGTAAATCCTTCTGCATTAAAACTAAGACATCTTTGTGGTATTTTTTATTTTTTTTGTTTAAAAGTGCCTTTAAAATGGTAGTTTGAATTTTAGGATTAGAATAAGAGTCTACATATAAATCCTTTAAAAAAGGTAGTACTTTAGTGTCGTCTAATTCAATAAGCTCGCTAATTAAATTCGTTTTTATGTTTTCTTTATTTTCTGGAAATTCGAAATTTTTAACCAGATCCATAATAGTATTGGAGTGCGATTTATTAAATTTTAATAAATCGTAAGTATTCATAACAATACTGTCGTCTTTTTTTAGTGCTTCAAAAAAAAGTTGGGTTTTATCTTTAAAAATAGTTTCCCCCATAATTGTATCTATGGGTTTAAATGTCTCGTAAAAGTTTGTGATAAAAGGAGATGGTTTGTTTTTAGAATCGTTTAAAGATTTAATAGTAAATAAGACTCCTTTTTTCACAATATGCTTCACTTTTATGGCTTTTACACTAAGCGAATCTGATAATGTATAACTGTAAGTATAGGTGTCGTCTTTTTTTGTTTTTTTCTTATTTTCAATATTAAATGGTCGATCATCATTACTTTTATATTTTGGCAATCTTGAATCGTCTAATTCCTGCCACAAACTATCAATGTTGGTATACATTTGCAGATCGTGAAACTTTGTTCTAATTACAAAAACCTGCTCGTTAGCTTTAGAGTAATAACTAGCTTGTTTGGTTTGTGCTTCGTAGTCTTTTTTCTTCTTTTTATTATAGCGATTGTAGTTTGAAATTACAGGTTTTGTGTTTGTTAGCACTGTAAAATGAAGCGATGTATCTGTTTTTTTTTCAAATCCATTGTGTTTAGTTTTATTAAATTTAAAAGAATTAAAAAAGGCTGTAGCTTTCTTTTGTTCCTTGCCAGAATAACCCAATAAGTAATAACTACCATCCTTTACAATGGTTTTTAGATGAATTTCCCTATCTGAAACCGAATCGAATTTAGCAACAGCTTCGTAACTTTTATAAGTTCCATTATTAAAATTACCAGACACGCTGTTTTCAATTTTTAAGTCCTTAAAAAAACTTTCGGTTATGTACTTGGCTTCAAACTCATCTTCTTCAATATAAAAAGTATCTTGGTTTACAGATTCTTTTAGGAAATAGAAATCATCACCAATATTGGCTTGAATTAATTTATTACCAGCATTTTTAAGATTGTCCTGCGTGTTAAATTTAGGTAAAAGCACTTCATATTTACCATAAGGAGATTTAAATATCTCTATAGTTTTAGAGGGCATTTTAAAGTTAATAGATTCGAAAACTTCTTTTTCATAATTTAAAACATAGTTTTTAGGACCTCCAAATTTTATAATAATAATTTCTAAAGGTGTTTTATAGATATGGTACTTTTGGTAGTCGTCTTTTTTTGTTTTATTTAAAATACTTAAACCAGGAAAAGGAGTGGTTATTTTTTCTTTTGAAATAATATCTCCAGGAATATCCTCGAACAGAAAGTTTTCCAAACGGTCTAAGGTAATTTCATCTTCACTTGGCAAAAAATCGAATAAATTAAACCTACTAATAGTTACAAAAGCACCATTAGTCATGTCTGGTGATATAGAAAATTTTTGACCATTATAAAAAAAATCTTTTAAATCGCTAAAGCTTTTTATTGTTAAAAAACCATCTGCAGTAGTGTGTTTTTTTAAAACTGGAGGCGCAATAAAATCTTCTATAGATTGTTTTTTTGTTTGTCCGTTCTGGGTTTGTTCACTCAATAACGTTTTTACAGTATAACCTTTATCTCTAAGCGATTTTAGCATACCACGTTCTCCAGGTAAATGTGCTGCTCCAACACCAGCAAAAACTGTTTGATTTTGCATAATACTATCTAAAACGGTTACCATATTATCGTTTCGAATATAAAGCATGTTTTCTCTAAAATACTGTGTATTAGATGCTTCTCCAATAGAATCTAAAAGTGCTAAATTTCGTTCACGATACGTGTTTTCTTGTAATAAATAGGGGCTTTCCTTTTCATAAATTTCGGTTAACCAAGGATCTATTTTTTTCTTGTAAGCATTTGTACTTGCTTTAGTGGTTAAATATTCAGCTTCATCTAAATTTTCAAGACTAACAATAGGTTTGTTTTTCTTTTTACCTGCTTGATAAATAAACATATCGAGGTAGGTTTCTTCTTCAAAATTATCTGAACGTGAGCTTTTTCTATACAAATAACCGTTAAGCATTCGATTGTCTTGGCGTATGGCACTTCTAATTAATAATTCGTTTGGATGTTTTAAGCTAAATTTAGACGAGTAAAAACCATCTCTATAATTGCCGTTTGAGTTTTGAGGAGACAAAATTGCGGTTTCATAACTGTGATTTAGCCATGTAGAAGGATCGCTTTCTAGCGCAATAGTTTCGCTTTTTTCTAGAGCATCAAAAAAGACATCGTCTAGTCTAAAAGCCACCTTTTTACTAACGTGCATTGTGCCATAGATGTAAGATGATTTTTGCAAACCATTACCAGAAATCTCCCAAAGCAAACTCTGTTCTTGTTCTTGAGAGAAACCCAAAAAACAAAAAAATGTAGCTAATATAATGAGGTGCTTGTGCATAGACGAAAATAAAATGAACTATAAATATATTTATTTAACTTAAACTACAAGTAAAATATAGAACTTTAACGTGTTTATAACATATGCAACGTTTTAATCTTTGGTTTAATATCTTATAGTATTGTATTTTTGCATAAATAATAGAGACTATAAATGAAAGGAGCATTACTTGTAAATTTAGGATCACCAGAAAGTCCAGAACCCAAAGACGTTAAAAAATATTTAGGCGAATTTTTAATGGATGAACGCGTAATAGATGTTCCGCTTTGGGCAAGAACATTACTTGTAAAGGGTATAATATTAAATACACGACCTAAAGCATCTGCTGCTGCGTATAAAAAAATATGGTGGGAAGAAGGATCGCCATTAATTGTATTGTCTGAACGTTTACAAGAAAAAGTACAAGAACAAGTAGATTTTCCTGTAGCATTAGCTATGCGCTATGGAAGTATGACCATTAAAAAAGGGTTGCAAGAATTGGTAGACAAAGGTTGCGATGAAGTGTTTTTAATTCCATTATACCCTCAATTTGCTATGGCAACAACCGAGACTATTTTGGTTTTAGCTGAAAAAATACGTGCTGATTTTTTTCCAAACCTTAAAATAGACTCACTTCCTGCATTTTATAACAATCCTGAATATATTTCTGTTCTAGCAAACAGTATAAAGGATGATTTAAAAGATAAAGAATACGAGCACTTATTGTTCTCTTATCATGGAGTTCCAGAACGACATATTCGTAAAAGCGACATTACAAAATCGCATTGCAAAATAGATGGTAGTTGTTGTGAAACAGCAAGTAAAGCTCATGAGTTTTGCTATCGTCACCAATGTAAAGAAGTAACACGTTTGGTTGGTGAGTATTTAAAGTTAGAGCCAGATACGTATTCTACATCGTTTCAATCGCGTTTAGGTTTCGATCCTTGGTTACAACCCTATACAGATAGAACTATCGAGCGTTTAGGTAAAAAGGGTATTAAAACAATGGCTATTGCAACACCAGCTTTTGTTAGCGATTGTTTAGAAACCTTAGAAGAGATTGCTATGGAAGGTGAGGAAATTTTCCATGAAATGGGAGGGAAAGAATTTTCAACAATACCATGCTTAAATATCGATAAGGCTTGGGTTTCTTTATTAGCAAAATGGATAAACGAGTGGTCTAAAGATACTGTTGAAGCTTAATTATGGAATACTATAATTACATAAAAGCATTACATCTTATTTTTGTAATTACTTGGTTTGCTGGTTTGTTTTACATTCCAAGACTATTTGTATATCAAATTGAAGCATCTCACAAACCGTCGCCAGACAAAGAAATTTTAGGAGAGCAATTAAAGTTAATGGCAAAGCGTTTATGGACTATTATCGCATGGCCTTCCGCTATATTAGCACTATTTTTTGGTTTAACATTATTTTATTTAAATCCATATCTTATTCAAAACGATTGGATGCAAGTAAAACTAGGTTTCGTAGTTTTACTTATTATTTATCACTTACAAACGCATGTTTACTTTAAACAATTGCAAAACGGTATTGTAAAAAAGACCTCTGGTTTTATGCGTTTGTGGAACGAAGGAGCAACTTTTATTCTTTTTGCAGTTATCTTTTTAGTACTATTAAAGAGTGCCTTTAATTGGATTTTTGGTGTCATTGGTGTTTTTGTTTTAGGACTGCTTCTTATGTTGGGTTTTAAGCTGTACAAAAGTATTCGCGATAAAAACCCGGAAGCTTAAAATTTGGGCGTTACCTAAAGGTCGCGCTATCCACTATATCTTTTTTTTGCATATATGCAACAAAAAAAAGGATGCCGTTGCTATCGCTAACGCAAAATAGTGGTGTGATTATTGCTATATTTAATAAAATTTAATCTATGAGATTTCTATTAATTACTGTAATTCTATCTTTTACATTTAGTGGTGCTATAGCTCAGAATGGTGATTTGCCAAAAAACCCAAAACCAGGAAAATGCTACGAACGTTGTTTTTATTACGATAAGCCTATAGAATGGGAAGAAGTCGATTGTAATAATATTAGGCAAGTTAGAACTAATAGAGTAACACATTTTACTCTTAAAAATATAGACGAACAAAAAGCTAGGTTTATTGCATATCAACAACAATTAATCGATTTAGGTTATAAGTTAGAGGCAAATGGATTCTTAGATAAAAAGACAGCAAACGCACACTATAAATATTTGAATTTTAAAAAGAAGCAAGTAAGAAAAGCTAAACGTAGAAACAGAAAATAATGATGAAATTAAAAAAACTGTCCTTACGTACCAGAATATTTGTAGCCATGATTTTGTTGGTATTATTATCTTCAATATTAATTGCTGTAGTTGCTATTTATCAATACAACGAAGAAACCCAAGACTACCACAAACAGCGTTTAGATAGAAAAGAAATAGCAATAATAAGAAGTTTAGACTTTGTTATTCGCGAAACCTCTTTTCCGGTTACTACCGAAAATGTTCCGCTTATTTTTAAAATGAAAATTTACGAAGTTTCCGAAGTTCATAATATTCAAATTAATCTATACGATTTGGAAGGTTCTTTGCTAATTTCATCTAAAGCAGGTTTACAACAAGCTACCGAAAAATGCTTGGAGCCTAATGTTTTAAACACACTTTCTAACACTGCAGAGCATCGTTACGAAGAACGACGTGTAGAAGATAATGAAACTTTTAGGTCGTCTTATCGTTACATTACAGATTCAAAATATAAAGACTTAGCAATTATTAATTTGCCCTATTTAGAAAATGACGATTTTCTTGCAAAGGAACTTAATGAGTTTTTAGGGCGTTTATTATACACCTCTTTAGTTGTTATGTTAATGGCAGTTGCATTAGCTTATTTTTTAGCACGATACATTACAAAACCAATTAAAGCGATTAGTGAGAAAATGAATGCTACGCGTTTAGAAAAGCGTAACGAAAAAATTAACATTCAAGACACAAGTGAAGAGATTTCGACACTTGTAGATTCTTATAATAGAATGATTGATGAGCTTGAGGAAAGTGCTGTGCAATTAGCAACAAGTGAGCGGGAACAAGCTTGGAGAGAAATGGCAAAACAAGTGGCGCATGAAATTAAAAACCCGCTAACTCCAATGCGATTAACAGTGCAAAGTTTTCAACGTAAATTTAATCCGGAAGATGAAAACATCCATCAAAAATTAGATGAGTATTCTAAAACTTTAATTCAGCAAATAGATACTATGAGCTCGATAGCAGGAGCTTTTTCTAACTTTGCAAAAATGCCAGCTCAAAAAAATGAAATGCTTAATGTTGTAGAGGTTGTCGATTTAACACTTGATATTTTCAATGAGAATTACATCACATTTCAATCTGATAAAAAAAAAATTATAGCAAAGTTTGATAGAACACAGCTTATTAGAGTGGTTACAAACTTAATTAAAAACGGTATTCAAGCAATTCCAGAAGGAAGGCAGCCTAAAATAGTTGTTAATGTTTCAGAAGAAAATGAAACAATAAAAATTACAGTTTCAGATAACGGAATTGGTGTTTCCGAAGAAAATAAACCTAAAATTTTCGAACCTAAATTCACTACAAAATCTAGTGGAATGGGACTAGGCCTGGCAATGGTTAAGAATATTGTCGAAACTTATGGAGGAACTATTACCTTTGTATCTCAAAAGGGCGAAGGCACAACTTTTACAGTTGCTTTTCCCATAAACTAAACTCCTGTGTAGGCAGAAATTCACTTTAACGAATAAAATATTTTTTTATGAATTACGAAAACATCATCTCAGCAAGTAAAAATGGAATCACAACCATTACAATAAATAGACCTTCAAAATTAAATGCTTTAAACAAAGCAACAATTGAAGAGCTTCATGAAGCTTTTAAAGCTGCAAATAAAGATAAAGGAGTAAAAGTAATTATCATTACTGGAAGTGGCGAAAAAGCATTTGTTGCTGGTGCAGATATAAGTGAGTTTGCAAATTTTAACATTGAAAACGGTGGAAAGTTAGCAGCAAAAGGACAAGAGTTATTGTTCGATTTTGTAGAGAATTTAAGTACTCCAGTAATTGCAGCTGTAAATGGTTTTGCACTTGGTGGAGGATTAGAATTAGCAATGGCAGCACATTTTAGGGTTGCAAGTGATAATGCAAAAATGGGATTACCAGAAGTGTCTTTAGGAGTAATACCAGGTTATGGAGGTACACAGCGTTTACCGCAATTAGTTGGTAAAGGTCGTGCTATGGAAATGGTAATGACAGCTGGAATGATAGATGCAAATACAGCTAAAGATTACGGTTTAGTAAACCACGTAGTGTCTCAAGAAGAACTAATCCCTTTAGCCGAAAAAATTGCAAGTAAAATTATGCGTAATTCGTCTGTTGCAATAAGCAAAGCTATTAAAGCTGTAAATGCAAATTATAAAGATGGAAAAGATGGTTATAAAGTAGAAATTAAACAATTTGGAAAATGCTTTGGTACAGAAGATTTTAAAGAAGGTACAACAGCTTTTTTAGAAAAACGTAAAGCAGAATTTCCAGGCAAATAAATTGCTTATTTTACAGAGATAAAGAATAGTAAATAGCATAAAAAAAGTGAGCTCTAAAGCTCACTTTTTGTAATTAACTAACTAAATTAATCTTAAACTCTAACTTATCACAGAGTCTAAAGGTTTATGCTATTTGAAAATGCCCGACCTTCTGTATTAATAGAAAAGATATAGCTTCCTGTTTTTGTAGCATCTAATTTGTAAGATTTTTGAATATTTACAGCATTAATTATAGTTTCTTTATGGATTAATTCCATAGAACCATCGTTATTATAGTAAATAGATAAGCTTACAGGTTTTGCGTCTAAAGTTAATAAAGAAACAAAAACAGTATTGTTTTTTAATGTTACAAAAGGCTTAAAAATTTCCATTTTATTATCCTTATTAAAAGTAACTACATTATAGTTTACTTTAAAAGGAATAACCTCTATTACAATATCTTTATTAAGTTCGAAATAGTAATCTCCATTTGGTAATGCAGTTAAATCAAATCCTTTTTTATAATCTCCAGACTTAGAAATAGCCTCTTTGTAAAGAATAACCTGATTGTCATCTTTAATTAATAATTGTTGTCCTTCTTTTACATTGTTTAAAGTTAGAACTATTTTTTTAATGTTTTCATCTTCATTTAATGGAGAAACATTGCTTGCGTAGTTTATCATTGTTACTAATACAGCAACTAATAATAGGCTTTTTTGAATTGCTTTTTTCATAATCTTAATTTGTTTAATATTTACTCTGCAAAGATATATACAAAGGTTAGTGTGGAAAACACCTATTTTGGCTTATTTGTATACTAAATTAACTACTATATTATTTTTAAGGCGCGTTAAGGTTAATTTAGTATATAAAAAAGTTAATTTAGTATAGATTTACAACCAACAGAATAATTAATTTTACATCTTAAAATCTACTTTTGAATAAGAAGCCTACATTAGAGAAAATATCACCTGGATTCGGGAATTCCATTCTTGCAGTTAATAAACTTAAGAAAAGGAAAAGAGATCAAGCATTTTGGCATTTCCATCCAGAGATAGAATTGGTTTATGTAAATAAAGGAAAAGGACGAAGACATATTGGTAATCACATGTCTTATTTTGATAACAGTCAACTAATTTTAGTGGGTTCTAATTTACCTCATAATGGATTTGAAAATAGATTAACGGCTAAAGGAAAAGAAACACTAATACAGTTTCATCCAGATTTTTTAGGTAAAGATTTTTTTAGCTTACCACAAATGAGTAGTATTTCGTTGCTTTTAGAGCGTGCCAAAAAAGGATTGCTTTTTAAACCAGAAACTAAAGAAAAAGTTGGAGAGAAAATAACAAAACTAACTAAATACGAAGGTTTTAAACGAGTTATTAAACTACTTGAAATACTTCATATTTTAGCAGAAGCTGAAGATTATGTGTTACTAAATGCAGATGGTTATGCGTTTGAAGCGCAATTACAAGACAACGCTAAGATTGATATTGTTTTTAAATATGTTTATAGTAATTTTAAAGAGCATATAAGTTTAGATACCATTGCTAAGCAAGTAAGTATGACAGTGCCAGCCTTTTGTCGTTATTTTAAAAAAGCAACAGGTAAGACATTTACAAAGTTAGTTAATGAATATAGAGTCGTGCATGCGACAAAATTATTGTCTGAAAGCAAAATGAGTATTACAGATGTTTGTTTTGAGTGCGGCTTTAATAACTTCTCTCATTTTAATAAGGTGTTTAAGGAAATAACAGGCAAGAATGCATCAAAATATAGGAGCGAAATAAAATTAATTATACAATAATTTTAGATTATGAAAAGTAGCGTTGAAGAAGCATTAGATTATTACTTTGCCAAAAGGAAAGAGATAATAGATTATGTTAATGGCAGTAAAACGTTAACAGCAGAAGAAATTATAGAAAATGGTGAAGAAATGACTATTCTAGAATATAAAATTACTGCATTAGAGGTTGCTAAGGAGGATTAAATTATTTCTCACCATCACATTCAGCAAAAAACTGCTTAAGAAACGCTTCCATATAATTGTGTCTCTCTAAAGCTATTTGTCTACCAGTTTTAGTATTCATCGTGTCTTTTAAAAGCAATAGTTTTTCGTAAAAATGATTAACTGTTGGAGCAGTAGAGGCTTTATATTCGGCTTTTGTCATATTAAGATTTGGCTTAATATCTGGATTGTAAATAGCTCTGTTTTTAAAGCCGCCATAGTTAAAAGCACGTGCTATACCAATAGCTCCAAGCGCATCTAAACGGTCTGAATCTTGAACAACTTGTAATTCTAAAGAGTTAAATGCATTTGTTTTTCCAATATTAGAACTAAAGGATATGTTTTTAATAATATTAACAACATGTTCAATAACTACAGAATCAACATTTTGCTCAAACAAAAAGGTTCTTGCTTTTTTAGGGCCAATAGTATCATCTCCATTATTAAATTTACTATCTGCAATATCGTGTAATAAAGCGCTCAAGGCTACTATCTTGGCATTCACGTTTTCGCCTTTAGAAATAAGTAAAGCATTGTTATAAACACGCTCTATATGAAACCAATCATGTCCACCTTCAGCATTTGCTAATTCTTTTTTCACAAATGCTTTGGTCGCTTCTATTAAAACAAGGTCAATCATGCTATAACTTTGCAGGTTCAACCCATTTAAATTGGTATGAGTTTTCAGGAATCTTTATTCTGTCTGCCAAACGTAACATTCTTGAAGGTAGTTTCATTAAATAATCACGAGCTTTTTCAGCTTCATCATTAAGGCCTGTAATTTTATCTATTTCCCAACGTTTAGTTAGCTTTTCTAATATTTCAATATAATCTAAAGAAGTATAAACACCAATACGTTGTGCTGTGTTTGAGAACTCTTCGAAAACAGATCCTATTTTCCCTCCAGATTCTCTTAAAAAATGAGCAGGCATTGTAATTTTTTGCTTCATCATGTATTGAAAAGCTAACATCATTTGGCTTGGATCTACAGCAAAAATACGCTCTACAAACTCACTGTAAGCATGATGATGTCTCATTTCGTCACCAGCAATAATCTTACACATTTTAGATAATTGTTTGTTACCTTTTTGCTTTGCTAATTTAGCAACACGATTATGAGAAACATAAGTTGCTAATTCCTGGAAACTAGTGTAAACAAAGTTTTTATAAGGGTCTTGAGCTGTACCAATATCAAAACCATCTGCAATAAGATGTTGTGTGGTTTGTTCAATTTCTCTCATATTTACACGACCAGAAAGATATAGGTATTTATTAAGTACATCTCCATGACGGTTTTCTTCGGCTGTCCAATGTCTAACCCATTTTGCCCAACCATTTCTACCACCTTGGTCTACACCTTCAACATCCATTAACCAAGATTCGTAGGTTGGTAGCGCTTCTTCAGTAATCATATCACCAACTAAAACCACCCAGAAATCGTAAGGTAATTCTTTAGAAAGCTCTCTAATTTCTTTAACTTCTTCAAGGAAGTTTGGGCCTTCAGAATTTGGTAAAAAATCCGTAGGTTGCCATATAGTTTCAGGAGGAATTAAATATTTTTCTATTAGTGTTTCTATGTCCTTTTCTAAAAACGACATTACTTCTAATCTTATATTTTTTAATGACATAATCTTAAAGTTTTATACTGTTTTTTATAGTAGTTTCAATATATGCTAATAATAATTCCTGTGTTTCAAAATCACTTAATTTAACAGGTTTATGAGCATTAATAATAATATTATTTCCTATTCCCAATGGAAATTTTCCATAACGTAAATTCTTCCAAGAATTATTAATCGTTACAGGAACAATAACTGCGCTTGGTATATATTTTATTAGTGTTTCCAAACCTTTAGTTTGAAATTTTTTAGGTCTTCCATCGCGACTTCTAGTGCCTTCAGGAAAAATAACTGCTGCTCTATTTGTAGATTCTATATAATCTGCAAATTTTCTAATAGCAACAATAGCTTGTCTCGGGTTTTTACGGTCTATTAAAGCCGATCCTCCATGGCGTAAATTGTAAGAAACACTTGGAATACCTTTTCCTAATTCCTTTTTGCTAACAAATTTTACATGATGTTTTCTAAAATACCACATTAATGGCGGAATATCTGCCATACTTTGGTGATTAGAAACAATAATAACAGGTTGAGATGTGTCTAATTTATAAGGATTTATAAACGTATGCCAAGTACCTAAACAGTTTAAGCAACGCATTAAACAAAACTGTAAAAGGTCTACGCTTTTTTTAAGAGCGTTATACCCAAATACATTAAAACAAAACCATTGTATTGGATGAAAAACAAGTAACGATAACCCAAAAAATAGGTAATAAATACAAGTTAATGGATATGCTAAAATTTTTCTCATTTTAATATAAAAATCTATCCTCCAAAAATAGAAAAACCACGTTTAAAAAACGTGGTTTTTCTGTAATACTTAGCTTAAAAAGCAAAGTAATTTTCTGTTATTTAACTCTTAGCAATGCTCGTTATAAGCATCTACAAGATTTTCTGCAATTAATTCTGCAGGACGACCTTCAATATGATGGCGCTCTAACATGTGTACTAATTCTCCATTTTTAAACAAAGCCATACTTGGCGAACTTGGAGGAAAAGGTACCATATGTGCTCTCGCTTGGTTAACCGCATCTTTATCTACACCTGCAAAAACAGTTACGATATTAGTAGGTTTTTTATCATTATTTAAACTCATTTTTGCACCTGGACGCGCATTTGCTGCTGCACAACCACAAACTGAATTTACAACCACTAACGTAGTTCCTTCTCTTTTTATCGCTTCGTCAACAGACGCTGCTGTATGTAATGCTTCAAAACCTGCGTTTGTTAAATCTTCGCTCATAGGTTTTACCATTTCTGCTGGATACATATCTTTCTAATTTTTATATTAATATTCTATTTGTACAAAGTTAATCAAAAACCATGCAATAATTATTATGGCGTTACCTTATGTCACTATGGTGCCATAAGGTCAGGCTATCACTACTCGCTTTTTTTGAGAAAAACAAAAAAGAGCTCAAACACGCCGTTCCATCCTTAACGCTCTTACCAGCTAATAGTCGTAACAAAACAAAGGAATTGACAACTAACAAAGTATTATATTTACAATCTTAAAAATAATAACAGGATAATGAGTGGATTAAAATGGATTGGTGCCACAATAGGTTGGTCTTTTGGAGGACCAATAGGAGCAATAATAGGATTAGCACTTGGTGGATTAGGAGATGCTTTAGCATCAGGAAAAGGAAACATATTTTTAGGTCAAGGCGATGATTCGCAACAGCAACAAGGCAGAAGACCAAACTATAGAACACAACAACAAAGAAGAGCACAAACAACCTCTGGAGATTTTGAAGTTAGTTTACTAATTCTAGCAACAGTAGTTATAAAGGCGGATGGCGTACAAGACCAAAGAGAATTAGACTTTGTGCGAAAACAATTTGTTGGTATGTATGGCAAAGATAGAGCCAACAAAGCATTCGAATTATTTAAAAAAGTGAGCCAGCAAACCGTTCCATTGCGTCAAGTATGTATGCAAATACAGCAAATGATGGATCACTCGTCTCGTTTACAACTTATGCACTTTTTATTCGGTATCGCAAAAGCCGATGGTATGGTAACCGATGACGAAGAACGACAAATCTTCACAATAGCAGGTTACCTTGGCGTTAGTTCTCGCGATTATAATAGTATAAAAGCGATGTTTTATAACAGTAGCGATAATGCTTACGAAATTTTAGAAATCACAAAGTCTGCTACTACAGGCGAAATTAAAAAAGCCTATAGAAATATGGCTAAAAAATACCACCCAGACAAAGTAGAACACTTAGGAGAAGAGCATAAAAAAGGAGCCGAAGATAAGTTTAAGCAAGTACAAAAGGCTTACGAGCAGTTGCAACAGGAGCGTGGGTTTTAAATAATAGTGTACAGTCGCTTACACAAAATGCTTGTTCGCATCTGTTATTGCGAGGGGATTTTTGCGACGTGGCAATCTTATAAATTTTGCTAAAAATAAAAACCCATTGCTTTTAATCTAAAGATCATTAGCTTAGGCTACTTACTCCCAAACTCCAACAACTGATTATAAATAACAGATTTAGACTCTGCATTAATAGCTTTAGCATCATGCTTTGTTAAGCCTTCGGTCTCAATAAATTTATGAATTTCAGCTCTCATTTGTCCTGGACTTCCGCTAAAAAATGTATAAGAAAAACGCTTTTTATTATCACCAAAAGTAATAGGCACTATGGGTATTTGATGATTAATTGCTAAGCGGAAAGCACCATCTTTAAAATCGGTTAAAAGAATGTGTTCTTCGGGAACTAAACCTTCTGGGAAAATACAAATACTTAAGCCTTGTTTTAGTCGTCTTTGCGCTCTTAAAAACACAGCTTGTCTGCTTTTTTGGTTGTTTCTATCTACTAAAATAGCGGTACGCTTATAGAAAAAACCAAATAACGGAATCTTTGCGAGTTCTGCTTTACCAACAAAAACAAATGGATTTTTAACAGTAACCAACATTAGCATAATGTCTACCATAGAGGTGTGGTTGGCAATAAACATATAACTCTTGTTTATTTCTGGCATTTGTTCTCTTGTTATTTTAGTATTAAAGCCCATGCCTATTAAAATACAACGTGCCCAAATACGCGCTAACTTAAAGAAATAGGGATACCAAGATTCTTTTAAAATAGAGACTATTAGAAAAGGAAACATGAAAATAATTGGTAATGCAACCATTATGTAAAACCAAATACGGTATAAAAACCAGAAAATGTATTTAAATACAACCATAAGCGTCAAAAATACATAATTGTTTTGAGCTATTTTAATTGAAAAAAAATACCTTTGTTTTTTAATTAACTAAAAAAAACTTCTACTAATGTTTAGGTAGAGTAGAGTTAAGGTATAGGTAAAATTATGGCAAGAATACTTACAGGAATACAAAGTACAGGAACACCACATTTAGGAAATATTTTAGGCGCATTAATGCCAGCAATGGCTTTAGCTAACGATACAGCGAACGAATCGTATTTGTTTATAGCAGATATGCATTCGCTTACACAAATTAAAGATGGAGAAACGTTACGTAATAACACATACTCTACAGCTGCAACCTGGTTGGCTCTTGGTTTAGATATTGATAAAACAGTGTTTTATAGACAAAGTGATATACCACAAACTACAGAGTTATCTTGGTACTTAAGTTGTTTTTTTCCATACCAACGTTTAACATTAGCGCATAGTTTTAAAGATAAAGCAGACCGTTTAGAAGATGTAAACGCTGGTTTGTTTACCTACCCTATGCTTATGGCAGCAGATATTTTGTTATACGATGCCGAAATTATACCTGTAGGGAAAGACCAATTGCAACACATAGAAATGACACGTGATGTTGCTTCTCGTTTTCATGCTAAAATGGGTGAAACATTTGTAATGCCAGAAGGGAAAATACAAGAGAGTACCATGCTTATTCCTGGAACAGATGGCGCAAAAATGAGTAAGAGTAAAGGTAATATTATCAATATCTTTTTGCCAGAAAAGAAATTGCGTAAACAAATAATGAGCATCGAAACAGATAGTACACCTTTAGAAGAGCCAAAAGATTGGGCTACTTGTAACTGTTTTACCATTTATAGTTTATTGGCTTCGGAAGAAGAGATTGCTGCCATGAAAGCTAATTACGAAAATGGTAATTACGGTTATGGTCACGCAAAACAAGCTTTGTTTGAGTTAATTTTAAAAACATTCGAAACAGAACGAGAGCGTTACAATTTCTATATGGATAATCTTGATAAAATAGACGAAGCACTTGCTAAAGGAGCAGAAAAAGCTAAAGTTGTAGCAAATGCTGTTTTAAGTCGTGTAAGAGCAAAGGTTGGTTATTAGGCCTTTGTTTATTTTGTAAAATTAGTTTTTAGAAGCTTTTAATTGCGTTAGCATTTCTTTGGTAATAGCTTCTAAGTCAAAACTATGTTTCCAGTTCCATTGTTCTCTAGCTTCAGTATCATCAATGCTTTGTGGCCAAGAATCAGCAATTTGTTGCCTAAAATCTGGTTTGTAAGTCATTTTAAAGTCAGGAATAACTTTTTGTATAGATGCCGCAATTTCTTTTGGCGTAAAACTAATACCAGATAAATTATAAGCAGATCTTATTTTTATAGTCTCCGGTTTTGCAGCCATAATATCTACTGTAGCTTTAATGGCATCGTCCATAAATAACATTGGTAATGCTGTGTTTTCAGATAGAAAACACTCGTATTTACTTTCTTTTAAAGCTTCATGATAAATTTCAACAGCATAATCTGTAGTGCCACCACCTGGTAATGTTTTCCAGCTAATAATCCCAGGATAGCGAATACTTCTAACATCTACACCGTATTTATTATGGTAATATTCACACCAACGCTCACCAACTTGTTTAGTAATACCGTAAACCGTTGTAGGCTCCATAGTTGTATATTGCGGAGTATTCTCTTTAGGAGTTGTTGGTCCAAAAACAGCAATGCTAGAAGGCCAAAATACTTTATCGATAACTTTTCCTTTAGCAAGATTTAAAACATGAAAAAGAGAATTCATATTTAAATCCCAAGCTTCCATTGGGTATTTTTCTCCGGTAGCACTCAACAAAGCAGCCATTAAATAAATTGTTTTCACATTATTATTTATACAGCAATCTTTAATAGCATTAAAGTTTTTAGCATCAAGAATAACAAATGGCCCAGCATTTACTAATTCTAGTTTTCGAGTATTTATATCGCTGGCAATAACATTATCAACGCCATAGATTTCTCTAAGTTTGTAAGTAAGTTCCGAACCTATTTGACCACAAGCGCCAATAATTAAAATTTTTGATGACATAGTATTGTTGTATATAAAGTGAATCAAAAATAATAAGATTTTATTCAACTTTTAGTTAAAAAGAGAATATTAATACCTTGAGTATATTTTTATGATATTACTAAGAACTTAAAAGCTTGAATACAATATATTTGTAATAATAAAGATACCCTAATTAATGAAAAAATTATTAATACTCATACTTCTAGTTTCGCTTTCAGCATGTAAAAAGGAAGTAAATACCTCGACAGAAACTACTGTAGTTAATAGCGATTCTACAAAAATAACTAAAGAAGACATTTCTAAAATTAACTATATAGAATATGGTATAGATAATAAAGCAAAAGAAACATTAGACTCTTGGATCGCCTATAATACTATTTCAAGTGCTATTGAAAAAGTGAAACAAGGTGATTTTACGTTCTTTAAAGCGGATGATGAAGTTTTTAATACTACTTTAAAAGACATAGAAGGCACAACTCCCAACGCTATAGATAGCGAACCAATTAAAGCAAGAGTGTTGATTTTAAGAACAAAACTATTAAAATTTAGAGAAGTGATTAATTTGAGTACCTCTAATAAAAATGAAAAGCTAATTGCTGTAAAAGAGCTCTTTCAATCCTTTTCGTACTTAACGCTTCAAATAAACAAGAAGTTTGAGAAAGAAGCTCAAAATATTATTAAACCAGATTCGTTATGAGAATAATTAAGTTTCTTTTATTAATTGCCCTTTTTGTGTCTTGCAAAACTGAAGTTAAAATAGATACAAATACGTTAGAAACTCAGGTTGTTTCAACAGAAGAGATAGAAAAGAATATTAACACCAGTTTAGATCTTTGGCATAAGGCTGCAGCCGAAGCAAATTTCGATAACTACTTTAATTTAATGACTAAAGATGGTGTGTTTATTGGTACAGACGCTACAGAAAACTGGAAAATTGATGCTTTTAAAACCTTTTCAAAACCTTATTTCGATAAAGGAAAAGCATGGAGTTTTACAGCTATAGATAGAAATATTTATGTTTACGAAGACCAAAAACTAGCTTGGTTCGATGAGTTGCTAGACACACAAATGAAATTATGTAGAGGCTCTGGAATTCTAAAATTAGTAGACAACCAATGGAAAGTAGCTCACTATGTATTGTCTATAGCTATTCCAAACGAAAATGTTTCAGAAGTTGTGAAACTGAAGGCGGATTTTGATAATTTATATACTAAAAACATTTTAGCCAAAGATTAAAGGTTGTTTTTTTACGACTAAATACATTACAATCTCTTATTTTTACTTTTCAAAAAAATTATAATGAAAAATTTACTTATCCTATTTTGTTTTTTCTGCTTTACTTTTTCTCAAGCGCAATACAACCAGAATGCGCCTTGGATGGAGACTATAAATGTTGAATCTCGAGCAAAAACAGACAACCCAGTACAATTTCAAGAAGTTGTAAATGCTTTTAATACCTATTGGGAAACAAGAGACCCTAATGTAAAAGGCAGCGGTTATAAGCCATTTAAGCGTTGGGAAAACCATTGGGGAAAATTTACAAAAGAAGATGGCACTTTACCAACCTCTCAAGAACTTTGGAACACTTACTTAAGTACGAAAAGCAATGCAACTTCAAAAAGTTTTATGGCAGACGAAAGTAATTGGGTTCCAGTTGGCCCATTTACACATACAAATACTGGTTCTTGGTCTTCTGGTCAAGGTCGTGTTAATGTAATAGTTAAAGATGAGGTTATTGCAGGAACATATTACGTAGGAGCTCCAGCAGGAGGTTTTTGGAAATCTACAGACAATGGTGTTTCTTGGGCTACATATACAGATCTTTTACCACAAATAGGAGTTTCTGGTATCGCTATAGATTATAGTAATCCTGGTACTATTTATATTGCAACAGGAGATGATGATGCAGGAGACTCGGTAAGTGTAGGAGTTATGAAGTCTATAGATGGTGGTTTAAATTGGAATACTACTGGTTTAAATGCAGGAAATACACCTGGAAGTATGAACGATATTTATGTAAGTTCTACAAATGCTAATATTGTTTGGGTTGCAACAAATAATGGTGTATACAAATCTATAGATGCTGGAACAACTTGGAGTAATACAAACAATACACAAGGACAAAACATTAGAGATATCAAAATTAATCCTCAAGACGACACTATAATATATGCTGTGTCGTCAAACCGATTTTTTAAGTCAACAGATGGTGGAGATAGCTTTACTATTTATAATTCTACAAGTTCAGGATTACCATTGTCTAATATTTCTAGATTAGCAATAGATGTTACACCTGCAAATCCTAATTTGGTTTACGTTTTAGCATCAGATAATGGTAATGGATTTAAAGGTATTTATAGGTCTATTGATTCTGGAGATACGTTCTCCACAATTGCAACACCAGCTACAGTTGGTGATATTTTTGAATCTACACAAAGTTGGTACGATATGGCTTTTGGGGTTTCTGCAACTAACGAAAACGAAATTTATACAGGTGTTTTAAATGTTTGGAAAGGTATTGTTGGAACTAATGGGCAGGCCACGTTTACAAACATAAACAGTTGGAGCGCACCTTTTAGTTCAACATATACACATGCGGATATTCATTTTATAAGATTTTATGGTGGAGAATTACTGGTTGGTTCAGATGGAGGTTTTTATAAATCGGATAATGCTGGAGTAAGTTTTACAGACTTAACAGGAGGCATGCAAATTGGTCAATTTTATCGTATTGCAGTTTCTAAGCAATCCTCAGATAAAATGGTTGGTGGTTTACAAGATAATGGTGGTCATGCATACAACAATAACACTTGGCAAAACTATTATGGAGCAGATGGAATGGATACAGCTGTAGACCCAGCGAATTCAAATATCTATTATGGTTTTATTCAAAACGGAAGTAGTTTATATATATCAAATACTTCAGGAGGAGGAATAAGTGGTACTGTAGGAAGTCCAGAAGACGGAAACTGGATTACACCATTAAAAATGAATAGCGATAGTGAGCTATTTGCTGGGTACAATTCAGTTTATAAATTAGAAAATGGCGCTTGGGTTCAGGTGTCTCAAAATTTTGGTTCAAGTGTAGATGTACTAGAAATAGACGACATTAATCCAGATAATATGTATGTAGGTATTAATAATGCACTTAGAAAAAGTACAGATCGAGGAGTAGTATTTTCTTTAGTCGAAAATTTTTCTAATAATATAACTTCTATAGAAGTAAATACTACTAACAATAACATTGTTTACGTTACTACTTCTGGAATAAATGGTCAGGTATACAAGTCTATAGATGGAGGTTTAAACTTTACAAATATTTCTTCAGGTTTACCAAGTGTTACCAAAAATAGTATTAAACATCAAAGTTTACATTCTAAAAACCCTTTGTTTTTAGGTACAAGTTTAGGTGTGTATCGTTACGATGATGATACGTTAGCCTGGGAGTTATTCAATATTGGATTACCAAATGTTGATGTTACAGATATAGAAGTTAATATTTTCGATAATAAAATTACAGCAGCAACTTACGGAAGAGGTGTTTGGCAATCTATAATTCCAACAGAATTAGCACCAACAGATGTTAAGCTGTTAGGTTTGTCTGGAATAAGTACAGCAATAGAATGTGATGCTAATATTACACCTCAAGTAGAAATTAGTAACAACGGAATTAGTACTATTTCATCGGTAGATATAACATACTCAGTAGATGGAACAGATACTGTATATAGTTGGATAGGTAGTTTAGCGTCCGAAGCAACAACAACAGTTACATTGCCTCAAATTGCTTTGGCTAAAGGAACGCATACGTTTGCAGCTTCGGTTAACACACTTAACGATGCCTATACTATTAATAACAATTCTGAAGAAAAAATAATCCTTGCCAACGCTTCAGCAGTAGTAGATGTAGTAAATACATTCGAAACAGTAAACGAAGAGTTGCTAGTTTCCGATGATGGAGCGACAACTCAATATTGGGAAAGAGGAGTACCTACAGGAACTGTTTTAAATGATGCTTCAAACCCAACTAATCAAGTATATGCTACCAATTTAGGCGGAGAATATATTGATAACACAAAAAGTTACTTAATAAGTGAATGTTACGATTTAACAACGCTTTCAAGTCCTATTATTCAATTTGATATGGCATTTCAATTAGAGTTAGACTGGGATATTGCATATATGGAATACTCAACAAACCAAGGAGTGAATTGGGATGTTTTAGGTACTGCTTCAGATTCAAATTGGTATAACAGTAGCACCTTACCAGGAAACAACTGTTTGAACTGTCCAGGAGCACAATGGACAGGGCAAAGTGTAAATTTATCTAATTATGCATACGATTTAACTGCATTTACAAACGAATCAACTATGATGTTTAGATTTGTTTTTCATTCAGATCAATCTGTAACCGAAGAAGGTGTAATTATTGATAATTTAGTAGTCACTCAAAATCCATTAAGTGTAGACGAATTTAATACAGATGGTTTTTCTGTATACCCAAATCCATCACATGGATTATTCAATATAAAAACAAAAACACCAGAAGCTTTTAGTTTTGATGTTTACGATGTTACTGGGAAATTAGTTCTTCAGCAAAAAAATGTAAAAACAAATAACAACCAATATAAAATAGATATTACTAGTTATGCATCAGGCGTTTATTTCTTAAATATTTATAATGAAAAGAGTAAAGTCACTAAAAAACTTATGCTAAATTAAAGCAAGAATAATTATTTTATTAAGCGTATTCATTAAGTTGGATGCGCTTTTTTATGTTAAATGAAATTGTAACATAAAAATATCTATGTAAATTACATGCTTATAATCAACTAAAGAATATTAATAAAATGAAAACTAACTTTAAAACAGTATCACTACTTGGTGTATTTGCTTTAGCAAGTATTGTAGCATGTAAAGAGGAACCTAAAGAAGATGTGGTTCAATTAGAAAAAATACCAGGTATTAATCTGGATTTTATGGATGCAAGTGTAAAGCCTAGCGATGATTTCTTTAAATACGTAAATGGAAAATGGTTAGAAACTAACGAGATTCCAGACGATAGATCTACTTGGGGAAGTTTTTCAGAACTTAGAAAAAATACAGACGAAGATGCTTTGGCTATTTTAAAAGCAGCGACGAATACAAATAAAGACTTCGAAACTATAGAAGTACTTCCTGGTTCAGACCAAGAAAAAGCGGTGCATTATTTTCAAACTATAATGGATACTTTAGGTAGAAATGAACAAGGCTTAAAACCTTTACAACCATACTTAGCTAAAATTGCAGCTATTAAAACAAGTGAAGATTTACAGGCTTACATGATAGAAATGGAGCCTAAAGGCGGTGGAGGTTTATATGGTTTTGGTGTAGGTAGTGATCCTAAAGATAGTAACAGAAATGTTGCTTATGTTGGAGGAGGAAGTACAGGTTTGCCAGATAGAGATTATTATGTAAAAGATGATGCAGACTCTAAAGAAAAAAGAGCAAAATATGTAGAGCATGTTGCAAGAATGTTACAGTATTTAGGAGATAATGAAACTGATGCAAAAGCACAAGCTGATAGAATTTTAGCTTTCGAAACACGTATTGCTGAAGCAAAAATGGATAAAGTAGAGAGGCGTGATGCACGTAAACGTTACAATCCAAGATCTATAGCAGACTTACAAAAAATGGTACCAGCCGTAAACTGGAGAAATTATTTTGATGGCATTGGTGCAACAAAATTAGACACTGTAATAGTTGGCGATTTAGGTTACTTTAATCGTTTGCAAGAAATATTAGCAGAAGGCAATGTAGAAGATTGGAAAACCTATTTAAGATGGGATGCTTTTAATGGAGCAGCAGGTAGTTTATCTACAGAATTAGACAAAGCAAATTGGGAGTTTTATGGTAAAACTTTAAATGGTTCTAAAAAGCAACGTGCTCTAGACGAGCGTGCTTTGGGACGTTTAAACGGAACATTAGGTGAGGCTTTAGGTAAATTATATGTTGATAGAAAGTTTCCGCCAGAAGCAAAAGCAAAAGCAGAAAAAATGATTAAGAATGTAATTTTAGCATTCGAAAACAGAATTAATAATCTGGAGTGGATGAGCCCAGAAACAAAGGTAAAGGCCATCGAAAAACTTAAAGCAACACAAATTAAAATAGCGTATCCAGATAAGTGGAAAGACTATTCTTCTTTAGATATTGCAAGTGCAGAAGATGGAGGTTCTTACCTACAAAACTCTTTAAATGCACAAGCATGGAACTTTAAAAAGAGCATCGATAAACTAGGAAAACCTGTAGATAAAAGCGAATGGTATATGGCACCACAAGTTGTGAATGCTTATTTTAATCCTTCGTATAACGAAATTGTTTTTCCAGCAGCTATTTTACAACCTCCTTTTTATAATTATACAGCAGACGACGCAGTTAATTATGGAGGAATAGGAGCCGTAATTGGTCATGAAATTTCTCATAGTTTTGACGATTCTGGATCGCGTTACGATAAAGATGGAAATTTAAACGATTGGTGGACTAAAGAAGATTTAACAAAATTTGAAGGCTTAGGTGCAGACCTTGCAGCACAATACAGTGCTATCGAAGTGTTACCAGAAGTTAACATTAATGGTAAATTTACTTTAGGTGAAAACATAGGTGATTTAGGTGGTGTATTAGCAGCTTATGATGCTTTACAACTAAGTTTTGGTGAAAGCGAAAGACCAGAAAACATAGATGGTTTTACTGCAGAACAACGTTTTTTTATGAGTTGGGCAACCGTTTGGAGAACTAAAATGCGTGATGATGCTTTAAAAACTAAAATTAAAACAGACCCACATTCTCCAGGAATGAATAGAGCAGTACAACCACTTTTAAATGTCGATTCGTTTTACGAAGCATTTGGTATTAAAGAAGGTGATAAAATGTACATTGCTCCAGAAGATCGTGTGAGAATTTGGTAAAAATAAACTTTGATAATATTGAAAAGCCTCGTTTTAAACGAGGCTTTTTTATGTTGTATTTTATTCTAAAGCTAATATTAAAGCGCTTGGTATTATTCTATAACTATCGTTTTTTTAAGTATTACAGCATCATTTAAAACAAAAGGTTTTGGAATCATGTTTAATTCGCGTTCCGGAACTGTAAACTGGCTATTTGTAAGTAAATCGAAAGAAGATTCATATAACTCTAATGTTGTGTTTTTTTGATTTTGTGGTATTGTAATTTCCATTTCTAAAGGTTCTTTGTCCACAATAAAATAACTAAAAAGCCTATTGTTTTTTCTTTCCGTAAAAACTAATGAAGCACCTTTTGTCTTTTCTACTAAAACACCATTAATTTTAAAGGTATTAAAACTGTTTTCAGAATTAGAAAACACATCAAAACGTTGAACCTCGCGTTGAGGTGTTACAGTAATTTTAAATTGCCTTTGACTATTAATTATAGTATCGCTTGTTATCTCTATAATAGGATTAGGTAGCGCTTTTAAAGGTGCTTCTTTTGTATAAGACAAAGTAGTTTTATACTTACTACTAAAAATAGTATTATTACTTGAAGAAGCTTTATTTGGCGTTTTACCTAAAAAGTTCGCTGTCCAAGAATCTAATACATGATCGTAAGTTGCCCAATGCGCTTTATTAGTGTCGGTATTTAAACTGTAAATTAAGCTATTAGGTTTTGGTGTATCTGGTTTAAAACTAGAGTTAATATGTGCTTTACAAAACATAATTATTCCGAAGAACAAAAACAGATAACTCCATCTTTTTTTGTGTTTAAAGTAACCAAAAACAGGTAGTAGGAAACCAAAAATTAAAACAACAAAAATGGCACTTACAAATAACATTTTTAAACCTAAACCAACAGGAAACATTTTTATAAAAGGCACCATAATAAAAAGCACAGGAATAGATAATAGTGCTAATAAAATAAGATCAGGTTTTTTCTGTCTTATTAATAGAAATAAAGAGAGTAAAGCAAAATAGACAGGAATAATAAAGAAGCTTGCGCCTTCAAGTTTTAAAGCAACAAAACCACAAATAATTAACCATATTGTAAGTGGTGCAATTAGTGTGTTTGTAACATTTTGTTTTATATCTGTTTTACTATATAAGTAGAAACAAATAGAAAGAGTTAAGAAAACAAAAAACCAAATATATGTGTGGCCATTATAGGTGAATCCATGTAAAATTTCGTTGTACTCTGGATAAAGTAGTAATATGCCTTCCCAACCTAAAAAAGTTACTAACCCACCAAATACTAAAGCTAAAATAAATACTAGAAAACCACGACCAATGGTTTTTGTTTTTAACACTTTTTGCCTAAACCCATAAATTAAAAGCCCAATAAAAATTAGTATAGCAATACATAACATTGGTAAAATCCACGAAAAAGGATAAATAACGGTTTTTACAAAAGGTGCATTAAAATAAATGTAATCCTCGTTAGCTTTAACGTTTTCTAGGTTAGAGTTGCTAAAATGTTCTAATAATGGCATTAGGTAACTACCTTGATGCTCTAATGTGTTTCTATCTAGTCTTTCGAAATTATCTTTTACAGTGTGGTAATCGAAATGGTCGTCTATAAACGCAAAGTTAAAACCATCTATGTTTTTATCGCGCCTAAAAACAGTTAAATCTGTATCGTTTGGCAGCATTTTGTAAATGCTGTAGGCTAACGAGTTTGCAACAGGATATTGCGGATTTGCAGCCACAAACGCTTTCATTAAATTGGCATTTCCGCCATTAGTTTCAATAAGCATATAACTTGGTCCACCACTACCACGTGCTTCAAAATTTAAAACTAAACCAACATCTTTTGCCCATTCATGTTGCTTTACAAAAAGATCTGCACCATTTAATCCTAGTTCTTCAGCATCAGAAATAAGAATAATTATATCATTTTTAGGTTGTTTACCTTCAGCTAAAAAAGCACGTAGGCTTTCTAAAATAGTTACAACTCCAGAGCCAGCATCGCTTGCTCCAATGGCAGAATGTGGATTGCTATCATAATGAGTTAATAACATTAACGCTTTACCATTTTCGCTTCCTTTTAGGCGAGCCAAAATATTTTTAGATTTGGTTAAGTTTCCCCAACTTGTAATAGAGTAACCTTCTTGAATTTCGGTTTTAATGCCTAGTTTTTGTAATTCTGAAACAATATAGTTTCTTACCTTTTTATGTTCTTTTGTGCCAACAAAATGTGGCTTTTGTGAAATTTTATCTAAATGAATTAATGCGCGTTCTGTTGAGAATTGTGTTTTTTCGGTAGATAAATCAGATATTTTTGAAGGTAATAATGCTTTAAAGCTAACGTAAATTGAAGCTATGATTATTAGTAAAGCGATCCCTTTTTTTAACATTTTGATAGTGATTAATTAGTTGATATAAAAGTAATAAATTATTAGGTATGTTAATGGTTTAGGATAAATGGTTTAAAATGAGTAACTTTAGTTCACTTCATAACGGTATTAAAAAACAGAAACATGGGAATAAAAAGTTTTCAAGGAGCCAGAAAAGAGACACAACAAAAGAGTAATAATAATCAAGCAAATTTTAAAGTTAGTGATTTTATGACGCGAGATTTAATTACATTTCAACCAACACAATCGGTTGAAGATGTTGTGAATATATTAATAAAACATAGAATTTCTGGAGGACCAGTTGTGAATGAAAAGAATGAGTTAATCGGTATTATTTCCGAAGGAGATTGCATTAAACAAATTAGTGATAGTAGATACTATAATATGCCAATGGATAATAATTCTATAGAAAAACACATGGTTACCAATGTTGAAACTATAGATGGTAACCTTAATGTTTTTGATGCAGCTAAACAGTTTTTAGACTCTAAAAGGCGTCGTTTTCCTATTGTAGAAGACGGAAAGTTAGTAGGACAAATAAGCCAGAAAGATATTTTAAAAGCAGCAATGCAATTAAAGCAGCAGAATTGGAAACCTTAACGTTGTCTTCTCGGTCTCAAAGCATCTGGACTATCTGTTATTAATATTTTAATTTTGTCTTTAGCAATTAATGAAGCAACACGAGAGTAGTTATAATCTGCAATAGGGTTTTCTAATTCCACCCATTTTACAAAACCAGCAACTGTAATACGCTCTCCAACTTCTATAATAGATTCGTGATAACGCAGTTGTTTATTAAAACCAAAGAAGCCTTCGGTCTCTATATTATATCTATCTAAAAGGGTCTTAAATTCTGGTGTTGGATCATTAAAAGAACCAGAGTTGGCTGTTTTGTCTGTAACTAGATAGTCGTAGTAGTTTTTAGGTTTTTTCTTAGGAAAAATTAACAATCGTTCGCCAGTTTGTTCAACAAAAAAATCTTGAATTATTTCTTCATCCACAATGGTATCCCAATGCGAGCTTTTACCAGAACTCACCTTTTTTTGAATCATTATTTTATAATAAACGCACTTTCTTTTGCTTAAAGGCGCAATTAATGGTGTTCTCACATTTAATGTTACACCCTCAATTTTAGAATATTTATGACTTTGTAAACTCCCGATTTTACTATAAGGCAATTTTTTTAAACGTCTTAGAATAATTGTTTTTGGAAGAAAATAATAGATTAAGAACGCTATTAAAGCGATTGCGCAAACTACAAGTATAATAATAAGTGGTGTAGGCATTTTTAAAATGAAAGATTAATTGGTTACAATTATAAGTAACGTATTTATACAAAATGTTACGTTTTTATTACTGTCGTTTTACCAACGCATAAAAATCGCCTTCTAAAGGCAAATAACCTTGATCGTAAACAAAGTAATACACTGTACCTATTTTGGTGGTGTAAATACTCGTAAAGTAATTAAAATCGAAACCTTTAGCTTCTAACTTTGTTTTAGAAGTCTTTGTTTTTTGGTCCGGATTTAAGCTTTCTAAAATGCGCCAATTTTTACGTAAGCGGTTATTAATATTACGGATTAAGTTTTTACCATCTTTATTTACTTTGTTATTATGTGCATTTCTACAACCATCGCTACAGAATTTTTTATCTATTCTACCAACAATTTTATCGCCACATTCAGGACATGTTTTTTGCATACTCTTCTTTTTTTAATTCGTACCAATTAATCATTTCATTTTTAAACGGAAATTGCTCTACATACTGCAAGCCTATTTTTTTAAGAATCTTATTAGATGCTATATTTCCGGTTTCAGCTGCACCTACAATTACGTCTAACTTTAACTCTTTAAAACCATAATCTAAAGATGCTATTGCAGATTCTCCTGCATAACCTTTATTCCAAAAGCGTTCAATAAGTCTGTAGCCAACATCGTAAAACTCTCTTTTGTCTCCTAAAGATTCTTTTTCTCCAGTATTAAACTTTAAGCCAGACCAACCTATAAATTGGTTAGTTTCTTTTTCAATTACAGCAAATCTACCAATACCAAGTGTTTTATATTGGTGTAATATTTTTTCGATGTTATGTTGCGCTTCTGCTTTAGTTTTAATTGGTTTCTTACCTAAATATTCGTGTACATTTGGGTTAGAATCTAAGGCAAACATGCCTTCTAAATCTTCAGCTTTAATGTCTCTAAGTAGCAAGCGTTCGGTTTCTATATTAAATGTCATTATTGTTTTTTGTAGTTAAATTTCAATTCTTCCGTTTTACTTTTTTCTTCCATTTCTACATAGATATTAATTTCAGAATCGCTTATTTTTTCGAAAGTAAACCCATCAAAATACGCACGATTATCTTCAATCTTAACCAATTTAGCATCTATTGTTTCATCTTTTTCTTCCCAACCTTTAAAGTCATTTTCAAAATGTTTTAGTTGAAATATTAAGGTGTCGTCCACTTGTCTAATACCTCCAAATTCGTAAAAAACAACTTTGCCTTCACTTACCAATTTAAAAGAAAACATCATAGAATCTCCAAGTGGAGGACTCCATATTTCTTCGGTAATGCCACCAAAAGCTTCACCTAGCCAACGACCTTCTATCCATGAAACCTGATTTAAATTGGCTTTTGGAGATTTTCCATTTTCTGGAAATTTTAGTATGTTTTGTTGAGCGTTACAGCTACTTAAAAACACGATAGCTATTATTAATGCTAGGATTTTCATTTTAAAAATTGTTTTTATGAAGATACGGTTTATTCGCGTACAAACGACTACAAATGTTTACAACCGACATTAAATGCGTAAATACCGTTTAACATTTGGAAGCTGTCGCATCTTTGCAGTGTTGAATTGAACTAATGAGATTCAATATATTAAAACTTATCTTATGAATACGTTAAGAAACAAAGTACAGTTAATTGGGAACTTAGGTAAAGATCCAGAAATAGTAAATCTAGAATCGGGAAAAAAACTAGCTAAATTTACTTTAGCAACAAACGAGAGTTATAAAAATGCACAAGGCGAAAAGATTACAGATACACAGTGGCATCAAATAGTTGCTTGGGGAAAAACAGCAGATGTTATCGAGAAGTATGTAACTAAAGGAAAAGAAGTAGCTATAGATGGGAAGCTTACTACTCGCTCTTGGGAAGATAAAGATGGCATAAAACGTTATACTACAGAAGTTGTTTGTAATGAGTTGTTAATGTTGGGAGGAAAGTAGTTTATTACTAATTCTAAAAAATAAAAAGGCTCACAATCGTGAGCCTTTTTGTTTAATTTTACTTTTTAGATAATACCATGTAAACAGGGAAATGATCACTATAACCACCTTTGTATCGCTTTCCAGCATAAGTTCGGTATGGACTACCTTTATACTTGCCTTCGGATTCTTTTAAATAATCTTCATCAAAAATATTAGCGTTAACATAGCGAAGCGAATTTTTCTTACGTTCAAAAAAATTAGGGCTAATTAAAAACTGATCGAATAAATTCCAATTATGGTTATAACTAGTCGTACCACGATCATTAGATATTAATGTACGCATTGGGTTAAAAAGCCCATGACTTAACTCTAAGGCTTTAAGGCTTTCGCTTTCGGGATCATCATTAAAATCACCCATAACAATAACTTTTGCATCAGGATTTTTCTCTTTTAAAAAACTAATAACCTCAGTTACTTTTTGTGACGCTTTCAAGCGTTTATGTTTGGTTTCAATATCACCAGTTCGTCTTGAAGGCCAATGATTAACTATTACATGTAGTTCTAAACCTTCAAACAATCCACTTACTAATAATATATCTCTGGTGTGGTCTGTTTCTCCATCGTTATCCAGCAAATCTACAGTGTATGTTTTAGAAAAAGCAATTTGAAATACGGTCTCGTCGTAAAGCAAAGCCACATCAATTCCACGTTCGTCCGGAGAATTATAATGTATAAATTTATAGTTAAACTCTTTTAAATGTTTAGAACCCACTAAATCTTTTAAAACTGCTTCATTTTCAACTTCTGCTAAACCTATAATTGCAGGATGTCTTTCTACCTCTTTTTTTCCAATATTAGAAATAACAAAACCTATTTTTCGTAGTTTGTTCTTGTAACGTTTTATGCTCCATTTTTTTTCAGAATTAGGTAGCATATCACTATCACGCGTTATTTCATCATCATAAACATCAAATAGATTTTCAATATTATAAAAAGCAATGGTGTGGCGTTTTTCTTTGGACTTAAAGAAGTTTAATTTCAATTTTTTTAGTTTTAATTGCGTTAAAAATAACAAATTTTATCTGCTTACAATTTTTAATAACCATAATAAAATGCCTTTTCTTTTTTTTATTTCAACATAAAAAGAAACCATAACCATTGCTACCCTTTATTTCTCTATTTTGTAAAAAGAAAAGGCATTTTATTTTATGATGCTTTAAAAGTAGAAATGCTATAACTTTGTACTTATGCTAGAAAAAAAAGATATAGACTTAGAAAGTGCTGTGCTAATTGGTGTGGTTACAAAACAACAAAACGAAGTTAAGTCTAAAGAATACTTAGACGAACTAGAGTTTTTAACCTATACAGCAGGTGGAGAGGTTAAAAAACGCTTCACCCAAAAAATGGAGCAACCAAACCCTAAAACCTATATTGGTACAGGGAAAATGGATGAGGTTCGCCAATACATTTACGATAATAAAATTGGTACGGCTATTTTTGATGATGAGTTATCTGCATCTCAAGAACGAAATATTAGTAAAATTTTAGAATGTAAAGTACTAGATAGAACCAATCTTATTCTCGATATTTTTGCACAACGAGCGCAAACAAGTTATGCAAGAACACAAGTAGAATTGGCACAATGCGAATACTTACTACCACGATTAAAAGGAATGTGGACACACCTTGAACGCCAAAAAGGTGGAATTGGAATGCGTGGACCTGGAGAAACAGAAATTGAAACAGATAGACGTATTGTAAGAGATAGAATCTCGTTATTAAAAGATAAAATTAAGGTTATAGACAAGCAAATGTCTGTACAACGTGGAAATCGCGGTAAAATGGTACGTGTAGCTTTAGTTGGTTATACCAATGTTGGTAAATCTACCTTAATGAATACCGTTAGCAAAAGTAAAGTGTTTGCAGAAAACAAACTCTTTGCAACCTTAGACACAACGGTTAGAAAAGTAGTAATTCAAAATTTACCTTTTCTATTAAGTGATACTGTAGGTTTTATTAGAAAATTGCCAACGCAACTAGTAGACAGTTTTAAAAGCACATTAGACGAGGTTCGCGAAGCAGATTTATTACTACACGTAGTAGATATTTCTCATCCTAATTTCGAAGATCATATTGCCTCTGTAAACAAAGTTTTAGGCGAAATAGACAGTGGTGATAAGCCGGTAATTATGGTGTTTAATAAAATTGATGCCTATGAAGCTAAACCATTTGATGAAACCGATTTAATTGCAGAGCGTACCGAAGAACATTACAGCCTTGTAGAATGGAAAAAAACATGGATGAATAGAGTAGGCGAGAACAACGCGCTATTTATTTCGGCATTAAATAAAGAGAATTTAGAAGACTTTAAAAAACGTATTTACGATGAGGTTAGAGATATCCACGTCACTCGTTTTCCATATAATAATTTCCTTTATCCAGATTACGATTATAAAAACATGGGAGAGGAAGAGTAAAGTAATTTGGGCGTTACCTAAAGGTCAGGCTATACGCTATATCTTTTTTTGCCATATATGGCAGCAAAAAAAGGATGCCGCTTCTATCCTTAACGCAAAAAAGCACTTCTAAAAAGAAGTGCTTTTTTTTTAATTACCCATTTGCCATGTTCCTAAATGTGTTTTTGGTCCAACAGAATATCCTAGTTTATAGTTTCCGAGTTTTATAATTTCAAAAACCTTTCCTGGAGTAGGAATAATTTTGTTTTGTAATAGCACAGTATTTAGTTTGCCTAAAAGGACTGTCGAAACTTGAGTTCCGTTTATGTAAGCCGTATTTCCATTAAGTTCTAATTTTACTTTTTTATTTGCTGAATCTAATATGTTTTTAGAAACAGCAGTATTAATAAAGCCTTTTAAATTAGCATTGTCATTAATTAAAACAATATGGGAGTCTGTTTTGTAAAAAGTAAAATAGTGAGAACTAGAAATATCATGTTTTACTAAAATACCATTGTATTTTGTTGCTTGAGTTCTTGATAAATGTTTGCCATTAACATGCATTCCTGTTTTTTTTTTATAAACACAACATCATTTTTGGTATGTATTAAATTATCCTTTTTAAAAGCATCAAGTAATTGGTTTTGTGCCTTAGGCCAAGTCCAATTAAAACCACTTTTTGTTGTGTTATTATAAGCCGTTTTCGAGTCTGCTAAAAGCTGTTTTACAATAGAACTAACAGCACCTTTATGTGCTGCTTCCAAATTTAAACCAGAAGCTTCATATGCAATTCTTATGGCATCATCTCTATATTGGTTAGATGTAGATGCTGCTTGCCTTTGTGCTTCACGTTGTATTCTGTCTGCTTCGCTTTGCATACGTTCGGCATCTCTACGCAATCTATCTGCTTCACGTTGTAAGCGTTCGGCATCACGTCTAGTTTCATTTTGCTCGCCAACAATTACAATACGAATAGTTGAACCCAAAGTTTCAAATTTTTTGGCTAGAGTAGAAGAGGCAATATCCTTATCTAAATGCATTGTTAGTTTCTTGTTACTTAAACTTACTTTGTAAACTTCTTCACCATTAGAATCTGAACTCCAAGTGTCTTTTCCTTTAGAAAGCGTATAGTTTTTACTGTTCATTTCCTTAGTTAAGATAGCTTTAATATCGTTGTATTTCTCCGAAGGAAATTTTGCGCGAAACGATTTAAAACTTCAGCTTTAGTAATACGGTTACTCTTATAATCGTTTAAGTGATTACGCAAATAAACTAGGTGGTTTTTTGCGTAATTTACTTATTTACCTAAAGGACAAAATTTTTACGATGCTCGTGTAAAACACAAACATTTTAATATTCTTGCGAAAACCGAATCCTTTTTAGAATACCAAACTAACAGGAATAAAAACCTAGCCTTTGCTGGTTACATTGTTTATGTTAACTATTTAAATCCCACTATTTATTCGCAAGAATTTATAGCAGGTTATGGTATTCGTGCTAGAATTGGTCATCATTTTTTCGCTAATTTTAATCAATCTTTAGAAAGTAAACCTAGCAAAGCAGGATTTATAGATAAGGTTGGAGATGATGTTGTTTTTGGACAACGTGCTGTTAAAGAATTAAATAATTCGTTAACACTTAATTATTCTATAACCTCTAAGTTTAATGTAAATGCTAGATTGCGCCATTATTGGATTCAAGTAGATTATAAAGATCAATTTACTTTAGAAGATAATGGAGATTTAGTAGCAAACAACTACGATATTAATCCTGATAATCCTGATAATTTTAATCAATTTAATATCGATTTTTTAGCCAAATGGCAATTTGCTCCAGCCAGCGAAATTAGTTTAGGATATAAATTAGGAAGTACCTTTTTTAATAACGATGTACGTTCTTCTTATTTAGATAATTTAGGAAATACTATAAAGTAAAATAGCAGTAATACAGTGTCGTTAAAAATGACTTACTTTTTAGATTGGAATAGATTTCAAAAGAAAAATAAATAAAAAAGTGCTTCAAATAATTGAAACACTTTTTAATAAATAATATGTTTAGTATTATAGGTTGTAGCTTAATCCTAATAACCAGTAAGACTGTAATTTGTTATCTACGTTTCCAAAAGTAGGAATAGGATTTGTTGATGTAGCATCATACTGTCCTAAAGTGTAGTTAAGCGCTTCTTGTTTGTTGCTTCTTAAACCAAAATCGAAACCAACACCAATCATTTTCCATAAAGTATAGCTAAATGAGTTTGTCCAAGTTACGTTAGATAAATCTCCACTCTTATAACTTTGGAAAGTAGATAAGTTAGACTTGAAGCTAATTGCACCAATTTGTCTTGTATAATCTGCAACAATTTTAGCACCTAAAGAAGATTCAAAAACAGCATCATTTTTAGAAAAAACAAAGTTGTAGTTTAATGGGTGAATAACAACTATTAAGTTTTCCATAGGAGTCCAAGTTCCACCAACACCAACGTCTAAATATCCAGGATCGTTAAAGTTGTCTAATAATGTAGTTCTGTATTCTGCTAATGTAGAAACTGCAAAGTTTTTAGCAATGTTTCTTCCGTATAAAGAAGAAATGTTAAAAACATCTGTAGTTGGGTTAAAATCATCACTATCTAAGTTAGTGTCTTTATTGTCTAATTTTACCCAGTTTAAATTAGAAGTTAAAGAGTTTCTCCAGAAAAATTTATCTTCAATTAAGTTTGCATATGAATTAATAGAAATACCAATGTTACCAGATGCATTATTTGGAGTTCCTTGAGAATACCAGTTGTTAAAATTAGAAAGCGTACCACCAATAGTACCAAACATTCCTTTTCTCCAACCTGGAAGTGCATCAATTTGAGCTTGTAAAGCATCTGCTTCACTTTGAGCAGCATCAGCAATGGCTTGCTTTTCAGTTTTTTGAGTGTGTAACTCCTCTTTTGTTTGCGCTTGTACTGATACAACACCAATACTAAAAGCTAATAATAATAGTAGTTTTTTCATTTTTTTAAAATTTTGAAATGCAAAAGTATGTCAAATAGATATAAAAAAAAGAATATAGAAATGCAATAAATCAAGATAAACGACCAATTGCTGATTTTACCGATAATTAACGCTTAAAAAGCGGAACAGAAGAGCAAGCTTCTCCAAACATAATAGATTTCGCAATAGGCTTTAATCTACTGGTAATCATTATGTAAGCGCTAGAAGGTACTGGTTTTTTAGAGCAGCCTTTAATAATTATTGGCCTATCTTTAAATGGAGTAGTGTTTAAATTAGAAATAATTTCTTGATATAGTGATGCTTCTAAGGTTTCTAAGTTTCCTAAAACAACCTTTTTTACATAAGGCTCTAATTGGATACTTAAAAGCATATAAGCCCAATCTGGAACTATAGCATCTGTTGTACAAGTTAGCGCAACAAAAGCATCTTGGTATTGCGACCAATTATGTTCTTTAACTAACGTTCTAAACTCTTTTTCTCTTAGTACGAAACCTTCGTAAAGCCAATCTTTTATATCAAAAAGTATGCGTTCACCTTTAGGATAATAATCCTCAAGATCAAAAACAACAAGTTTACTGGTTGCTACGCGATTTATAATTTCGTCTTTCAAATTTTTTAAGTAATCAGTCTACAGTCTGCAGTAAACTCAGGACTAAGACTTTAAATTAATTATTATTTTATTATATAGATTTTAGTAAATAGAGTTGAGTAGGTACTGCCTACTCAATCTAAAGCATGCCAAGCTCTAATTTGGCTTCTTCACTCATTAATTCTTGTGTCCATGGTGGATCGAAAGTTATTTCAACTTCAGCATTATTGACATCTTTAAGAGACTTGACTTTTTCTTCTACTTCTAGAGGAAGTGTTTCTGCTACTGGACAGTTAGGTGTTGTTAAAGTCATTAATATTTTTACGTCGTAATCTTCATTTACAAAAACATCGTAAATTAATCCTAGTTCGTATATATCAACTGGAATTTCTGGATCGTATATAGTTTTTATAACGGCTACTATTTTCTCTCCTAATTCTGTAGTATCTATTGTTGTATCGCTCATTTTTTTTCTTTTTATGCGTTAAGTTTTGTTGTTGTTTAGTCGTTAGTTCACACCTAGCTCTACAACAGACTACTAAACTATTTTACTTGCGTTTGGTACGCAATGGCATATAATTTAATTTGTTTTATCATGCTTACCAAGCCATTTGCTCGTGTTGGAGACAAATGTTCTTTTAAACCAATAGCATCAATAAAATCGGTATTGGCTTCTATAATATCTTTTGGGTGCTGGTTTGAAAATGTTCTAATTAAAATAGCAATAATTCCTTTTGTTATAATAGCATCGCTATCTGCAGTGAAATCAATTTTATTATCAATCATTTCTGCATGAACCCAAACTTTACTCTGGCAACCCTTAATAATGTTATCGTCGGTTTTAAATTGGTTGTCAATTAAGGGTAAATCCTTACCTAAGTCTATCATGTATTGATAGCGTTCCTCCCAATCTTCAAACATTGAAAATTCGTCTATGATTTCTTCTTGTATCTCTTGAATGCTTTGCATTTATAATATAATTTTTACTATTACAAATTTACGTAAATCTTTAATTCTTTTCTTTAGTTACTTCTGCAATCTTTATAACTAAATTAACCAAAGATTCAATGTCTTTATTTGGGTTTCCAGCATCAAAAGCAGGAGTTGTATACGTTTCGCCTTCTTTTGTTATTATCAAGTTAGCTATAGCAGCACCATCGTATTGGTGAGCCTTACTTGGAGCTTCTAAAGTCGCTAATGTTTTTAAATTAGTGTCTGAAACCATCTTTAATAGCATGTCCCAATCGGTATCATTACATGATAGAACAATAGGTTTACCATCATATTTGTTTTTAACACTAACCGTTTTGTTTTCTAAAATAATGTTTTTAAAATTTCCTCTTGCATGAGCTCTGTATTCTATTTTAATAGTGTCTTGAGTTAATTTTGATTCAGTACTTTTTGTAGCACTAAGTAATTCCTTTTTTGCATTAAGTAGGACTAATTTTTTATCCTTTATTTCAAAATTTGTGACTTCACCTAAAGCAGCCATTATTTTACTTTCAACCATATTTCCATTTTCGTCTGCACACATTTTTCTAGTTGAAGCTAAACCATTAAATTTAATAGTATTTCCATTAGCAGTATAGGTACCAAAAAAGCTATTACAACCGGAAAAACCTGAAACCTTACTATTGGCTTCATCGAAACTAATTGTTAAATCTTCAGTTAAATTTTTCATGTCCATTCCTAATACTGTAAATGTTCCATTTAAAGATTCTTGTGCGTTTTTCATATTATCGTCAGATAGTTTTGTTGCTACTTTATTAGAAGCGCCACATGCGTTTAATATAATTGCGAAAAGTAGTATTGTAGTTGTTTTCATTTTGTAAAAGTTGTTTGTTTATAGTATAATATTACAAAAAAGAAGCCAAACTTTAAGAAAGCATCATTTTTGCTTTTTTAACACCTTCTACTAAGGTATCAATTTCTTCTTTAGTATTATAAAAAGCAAAGGAAGCGCGAACAGTTCCAGGAATGTTATAAAAAGCCATTATTGGTTGTGCGCAATGATGGCCAGTTCTTACAGCAATTCCCATCTTGTCTAGTAAAGTACCAACATCGTAAGGGTGTATGCCTTCTAAATTAAAACTAATTACAGATGTTTTATTTTTTGAAGTTCCGTAAATTTTTAAACCTTCAATTTCTAATAACCTTTTTGTTCCGTAGGCTAACAATTCATTTTCATATTTTGAAATGTTATCGAAACCAATAGCATTCATATAATCTAAGGCTGCACCAAAAGCAATACCTCCACAAATGTTAGGTGTGCCTGCTTCAAATTTATGTGGTAAACCTGCGTAAGTTGTTTTTTCGAAACTAACTTGATCTATCATTTCTCCACCACCTTGATAAGGAGGTAGCTTAGTAAGCCATTCTTCTTTTCCATATAACATTCCAACACCTGTTGGACCACATATTTTATGTGCAGAAGCTACGTAGAAATCGACATCTAATTCTTGAACGTTTGGTTTAATATGCGGACAAGCTTGTGCGCCATCAATCAATACAGCAGCACCAAATTTATGTGCTTGTTCTATAATTTTTTCTATAGGATTTACAGTTCCTAGTGCATTTGAAATATGATTTACAAAAACCAATTTTGTTTTGTCTGAAAGTAATTTTGTATAACTATCCATTTCCAATTCACCTTTTAGATTCATTGGAATAACCTTTAAAATAGCACCAGTTTTCTCACATAACATTTGCCAAGGCACAATATTACTATGATGCTCTAGAGCTGAAACAATAATTTCGTCTCCTTTATTTAATAGAGAAGCAAAACCATGAGCAACAAGATTAATACTTTCTGTTGTTCCAGAAGTTAATATTATCTCGTAAGCGTGTTTAGCATTAAAATGAGTTTTAATTGTGTGTCTTGCAGCTTCGTATTTGTCTGTTGCTTCTTGACTTAATGTATGTACTCCTCTATGAATATTTGCATTGTAGTTACTATAATAATCTACAATAACATCTATTACTTGTTGCGGTGTTTGTGAGGTTGCTGCATTGTCAAAATACACCAAAGGTTTGCCATTTACTTCACGGTTAAGTATTGGGAAGTCTTTACGAATTTGGTTTATGTCTAGCATTAGATTGAATTTAGAATCATTTGTAAATTGTAATACTTACTTAAGGTATTACGTAAAGATAATCTATAGAGCGAAATAAATTTCTGGATAGATTACGAAAAAGAGCCTTTTCTGAATACAAAAAAGGCTCTTTTTTTTATTTAGAAAAAGGGTTTAGTTTATAAATCGAACCCAATATTAACACCTAGTTTGTTAGCAATTATATTAGTAATACGTTGTTTTAATTCTGGAATTTTAACAGAACTTAAAACGTTATTACTAAAGGCATACATTAACAATGCTCTAGCTTCTTTTTCAGGAATACCACGTTGTTTCATGTAAAACAATGCGCTTTCATCTAGTTGTCCAATTGTACAACCATGAGAACATTTTACATCGTCTGCAAAAATTTCAAGCTGAGGTTTTGTATTTATAGAGGCTTTATTGCTTAGTAAAATATTATTGTTAGATTGGAAAGCGTTTGTTTTCTGCGCTAATTTATCTACAACAACTTTACCATTAAAAACACCTGTTGAACTGTCTGCAAAAATACCTTTGTAATCTTGATGACTTTCGCAATTTGGTTCTATATGGTGTACTAATGTGTTGTGGTCTACGTGTTGTTTATCTCCAATAATGGTGATGCCTTTCATTGTAGAATCCATATACTCACCATTTTGGTAAAAGTTTAGATTGTTACGCGTCAACTTTCCTCCAAAAGAAAAAGTATGCACTAAACAATGACTTTGATCTTTCTGATTAACATAAGTACTGTCTATTAAAGATGCGTTTTTGTTATCATTTTGCACTTTATAGTAATCTACAATAGCACGTTTATTCGCAAAAATCTCAGTAACACTATTAGTTAAAACAGGATTATCTGTTAAACTTTGATGACGTTCCATAATCTGAACATGAGAATTCTCATCAACAACAATTAAATTTCTAGGTTGAAGCATTAAAGCAGCCTCATTACCTGTAGAAAAATGTATAATTTGAATTGGTTTTTGTACCAATTTGTTTTTTGGAATGTGAATGTAAGCACCTTCGTTTGAAAACGCTGTATTTAAAGATGTTAAACTATCTTTAGGTGCTATTTTATTGAAATAATTTTCAATAACCAACCTGTATTTTGGCTTGTTTAAAGCCGAAGACATTAAACAAACATCTATACCATCGTGAGTTGTTTGCGATAAGTTAGATGCGAACTTACCATCTATAAATACAATTTTATAAGTGTCGATATCGTGAATAAAATATTTTTTGATATCATTATATTCTATAGCATTCTCTTGTTTTGGAAATACGCTATAATCGTGTTTTAATACACTGTTTAACGACGTATATTTCCAAGCTTCTTCCTTTTTTGAAGGGAAACCATCGTTTTCGAAGGTCTTAATAGCTTCACTACGAATATCATGAATAGGCGAATCTATATCGATATTGTTTTCGAATGCTAAAAAGGATGATACTAATTTTTCTTTTAAACTCATTTTTTTAAGTCTTCAGTACTCAGTCTCCAGTCTTTAGTTCACTCAATCGCAAACAGTCCTACTAAATTTTGAATACTTTTTTAAACATTAAGAGTAATCGCACCAAAGCAAGCATACTGCCTACTGAAGACTGACCACTACCAACTAATTTTAAGCGTTAACCTCTTCTTTAATCCAGTCGTAGCCTTTTTCTTCAAGTTCGTGTGCTAATTCTGGGCCTCCAGATTTTACAATACGACCATTGTATAATACGTGAACAAAATCAGGCTTAATATAGTCTAGTAAACGTTGGTAATGTGTAATTAAAACGACAGCATTATCTTTAGATTTTAATTTGTTTACACCATTAGCAACAATACGTAAAGCATCGATATCTAAACCAGAATCTGTCTCATCTAAGATGGCTAATTTTGGTTCTAGCATTGCCATTTGAAAAATCTCGTTACGTTTCTTTTCTCCTCCAGAAAAACCTACGTTTAAAGAACGAGATAAGAATTTACGGTCTATTTCTAGCATTTCAGACTTCTCGCGAATCATTTTAAGCATGTCTTTTGCAGGCATGTCTCCAAGACCTTTAGATTTTCGTGTTGCGTTTATAGCTGTTTTTATGAAGTTTGTTACCGAAACTCCAGGAATCTCTACAGGATATTGAAACGACAAGAAAATACCTTTGTGAGCACGTTCTTCGGGAGCTAATTCTTCTAAATCTTCTCCATTTAAAAAAATTTGTCCTTTATCTACTTCATATTCTTCTTTCCCAGCAATAACTGAAGCTAAAGTACTCTTTCCAGAACCATTTGGTCCCATGATTGCATGTACTTCTCCTGCCTTAACTTCAAGGTTAATACCTCTTAAAATCGATTTATCCTCAACACTTGCGTGTAAATCTTTTATTTGTAACATAGTTTTATTTTCCAATTTTAATCACCTCACTTTTTACAGAAGGTTCTTTTACGCTAATAATTTCTTTAATATCAATATTAAAAGGCCAACCTTCTTCGCCTTCTTCTTTAGGTATAATCTTACCGCGAACTTGCACAAGAACACCATCTGTTGGTTCTGTTCTAAATGGTTCTCCCATATCGTGTAATTCGTGCATTTTTTCGTTTAAAACAACACCATATATAGAGCTGTTCCCAACTTGTAAAACGGCTGCATCTGCATAATATGAAAACTCACCACTAAGTAGTGTTAATCCGTCGTTTTGCTTTGCAGTTTTTTCTACAGCATCTGCACCAATTGTAGGTGTTTCTGGTTTTGCATCATTTTTACAACTTGTAAAAGCCGCAAATGTTAGTAATAAAATTAGTACTCTTTTCATAATTAATATTTTTATCCGACTGAGCCTTCAAGGCTAATTTCTAATAGTTTTTGTGCTTCTACTGCAAATTCCATTGGTAACTTATTTAGTACATCTTTACTAAAACCATTAACAATTAGAGCAATTGCTTTTTCTGTATCAATACCACGTTGATTACAATAAAAAATTTGATCCTCACCAATTTTACTTGTAGTCGCCTCGTGCTCAATCATGGCACTTTTATTCTTTACTTCTATGTATGGAAACGTATGTGCTCCACATTCGTTACCCATTAATAAACTATCGCATTGCGAGAAGTTACGCGCATTGTCTGCACGTGCACTTACTTGCACTAATCCACGATAAGAGTTTTGCGATTTTCCAGCCGAAATACCTTTAGAAATAATAGTCGATTTGGTGTTTTTTCCCAAGTGAATCATTTTTGTTCCAGTATCTGCCTGTTGGTAATTGTTTGTTACTGCAATAGAATAAAATTCGCCTACCGAGTTATCACCTTTTAAAATACAACTTGGATATTTCCATGTAACTGCAGAGCCAGTTTCAACTTGTGTCCATGAGATTTTAGCGTTTTTCTCGCATAAACCACGTTTAGTTACAAAGTTATAAACACCACCTACTCCTTCAGCATTTCCTGGATACCAGTTTTGTACCGTTGAGTATTTTATTTCTGCATTGTCAAGAGCAATAAGCTCTACAACTGCTGCGTGTAATTGGTTTTCATCTCTACTTGGTGCCGTACAACCTTCTAGGTAAGAGACATAACTACCTTCGTCTGCGACAAGTAATGTGCGTTCAAACTGTCCTGTTCCACCTTGATTAATTCTAAAATATGTAGACAATTCCATTGGACACTTTACACCTTTTGGGATGTAACAAAACGAACCATCACTAAATACTGCAGAATTTAAAGCTGCATAAAAGTTGTCTGTTGTTGGCACTATAGTACCAATGTATTTTCTAACTAGTTCTGGATGCTCTTGTATTGCTTCAGAAATTGGCATAAAAATAATACCTTTTTCTGCTAATGTTTTTTTGAATGTAGTAGCTACAGAAACAGAATCAACAACAATATCCATTGCTACGTTGTTCATTTTCTTTTGCTCATCTACAGAGATTCCTAGCTTTTTGTACATCGCTAATAAATCTGGATCTACATCGTCTAATGTTTTATTAGGATCTACAGCAACAGGAGCAGAGTAATAAGCAATGGCTTGAAAATCTGGCTTTGTATAATTTACATTTGCCCAATCTGGCTCTTCCATTGCTTTCCATACCTTAAAGGCTTCCAGTCTCCATTGCGTCATCCATTCTGGTTCATCCTTTTTCTTAGAAATGGCGCGAACAATATCTTCATTTAAACCAATAGGAAATGTTTCAGATTCTATATCTGTAAAAAAACCGTATTCGTATTCTTTGGTTTTAAGTTCTTCTCTTAAATCGTCTTCAGTATATTTCGACATAACTCGTTCTTTCAATTTTTATAATGAGAAACTTTCTCCGCAACCGCATGTACGGTTTGCATTTGGGTTATTAAATACGAAACCTGTTCCGTTTAATCCTCCAGAAAATTCTAAAGTTGTACCAATTAGGTATAAAAAACTTTTTTTGTCGACTATAATTTTTACACCATTATCTTCAAAAACTTTATCGTCATCCTCTTTGGCTTTGTCAAACTTTAAATCGTAAGACAAACCAGAGCATCCACCACTTTTAACACCAACGCGAACGTAATCTTCTGTTGGATTATATCCATCGTCTGTCATTAATTCAACGACTTTCTTTTTAGCTGTATCAGAAACTTTTATCATATTCTTATATAGAATTTATCTAAATAGTAGGCAAAGATACAATATTGGTCTGTTTTTTCCATGCTACCTAACATTATATTAGCATATGGTTTAATAGGAAATTGTTATAGATTGTTTTCTTCGGAAGTACTTACTCTTGAAAGTCAGGATTTGTAAGAAATGAAGGGTCAGATAATGTTAGTAGAAAAGCTTTTAAATCTGCTTTATCTTCTTCAGTAAGATTTACGCCTCCAAATTCTACTTTTTTCATTAATGTATCTATTGTCGACGAATATTGTAAGCCTGTGCTGTAAAATTCTATTACCTCTTCTATTGTGTTAAACCTGCCGTCGTGCATGTATGGAGCAGTATAAGCTAGATTTCTTAATGATGGACTTTTAAATTTTCCATTGTCGTTTGTGTCTCCAGTTACACCTCCTAAACCAAGGTCTGTAAAGTTAGAGTCTAAGCCATTATTATGAAATATATTATCAGTCCATAATGGATTATTTGGGTTGCCATGACAATGAAAACAATCTCCTTTAGTTTCGTCCATAAATACATTTAAGCCATTTTGTTCTTGAGGAGTCAATGTTGCAGTGCCTAAAGAAAATTTATCGAATTTTGAATTTGCAGAAATTAATGTGCGTTCAAATTGAGCGAGAGCCTTTGTTGTTAATTCTTTTGTGATGGTTGATGTTTTAAAAGCTAAACGAAACAATTCTGGATAGTCGTTATCAGATTGTAATTTATCTACGACATCGTTCCAATCGCTATGCATTTCTATTGGGTTTTGCACTGGTTCTAAAGCTTGACGCTCTATACTTAATTCTTTACCATCCCAAGTAAAACGTTCACCATAATTCCAAGCCAAGTTAAATAATGGCATAGAATTTCTAGTGCCAAAAAAACCATCTATTCCATCACTTGTTGGTGTGTTATCTGTAAAAGCATGTTGTGGTGAATGGCATGAAACACAAGCCATTGTTTGATCGCCTGAGAGTTTTTTATCGAAAAATAGTTTTTTGCCTAAAGCAACACCTTCCACTGTTTGCGGATTATTACTTGGTATTACAGGTGCAATTATATTGTCTGAAAATAGCTGAGGAATATTTAATGCTAAAGGTGTAGGTTCATAGGTTTCTGTTTCTGGAGCGTCATTCTTTGAGCAAGCCAAAACAGAAACAATAAGTAATAGGTATACGAACCAGTTTTTCATTATATATTATTGTGTAATAGCTTCTAAACTAAAAACAGAAGCTCCATTTTCATACATCATTATTTGAGCTGTAGAATTTGGCATAAGCATTTGATTAAATTGATTTAAATCCCAAAGGTTAGGACTTTTAAACCATTCTGCTATATTCATTTTTACTTTAAAAGTAGCATCGTTTGTTATAATAGTGGCACCTAAATCAACATTAAAAAAGGTGTCTTGAGGAAATGTAGGGTTTATTCCAGGATTATCTACTGCTCTAATGGCATGGTAGTTAAAACCTTGTTCTAAATCGCTTGAATTTATAAATTTTCCATCAAATTGCATGTAGTGATAACCACCACCAAGCATTGCTGGTACATTAAAAGATTCAGAATTAAGATCTAAATAGTTTTCTGCATTGTCTTCATTATCTAGTCCAAAAGTAAAAGATACATTTGTGTATTCTCCTGTAGGAATTTTTGTTTCTGGAGTAAAAGTTAAATTAGTATTATTGGTTACATCAACTAAATTGTAAACGTCTAAAACAATATCTTCTTCACCTTCACGAGAAAAAGTAATATCAGAAATCACATAACGCAATTTTTCAACACTTAGCATTTCACCATTTTCGTTAGTGTACTGTATAGTGTTAAAATCTGCATTAGTTATTTCAGTTTCATTCCAACTATGCGTAAAATTAAAAGTTGTTTCAGCTTCAGTTTTTAAAACCAAGTTATCATCTTGGTCTTCACCACAAGATGTAAATGCTAAAGTTGTGCATAATATTAAGGCAAAAATTCTTTTCATTTTTATCTGTTTTTAGTCGATAGTAATTACCAGTAAATCTGAGAATCCTTTATTTTCAATTATATCTTCGTCATCACTATAAGTATCTCCAACAACGACTACTTTTTTATTGTTCAATTGGGTAATTCCATAAGCGAAATCTATGTTTGTTCCTCCAACAGATGTTTCCCATTCAATGGTTCCATTACTGTCTATTTTTAAAGCCCAAGCATCGTTTTGACCGTTATTTTTTGAAACATCAACATCGTCACTTCTAGAGCTTCCTGCGAGTAAAAATCCGCCATCTTGAGTTGCTGTAATGTCTCTTGCAACATCAAAATTTGTACCTCCTAAGGTTTTTTCCCAAAGCAATTCACCTAAAGGAGAAATTTTTATAAGCCACAAATCTGCTGCTCCTATATTATTAGAGATGTCTACATTGTTACTTCTCGTGTCTCCAGCAATAAGATAATTTCCATCTCCAGATTTTACAATCGACCAAGCTTCATCTATTTCGTCGCCTCCATAAGATCTCTCCCAATCGACTATTCCTGTAGCCGAAATTTTAACTACCCAAAAATCGTAAGACCCAATATTGTTAGTAATGTCTGTATCCATACTGTCTGAACCGCCAACAATTATATAGCCATTGTCCTCTGTCTGTACAATACCTTCTGGAGTATCTGTTAATAATCCACCATAATATTTACTCCATTCTGTTGTGCCTGAAGCATCCAATTTTATAGCCCAGTAATCTCCACCAGCATGTTTGTTACTAAAACGGTTAGTATTACCTTGGCCATTAGAGCCTGTAACATCTAAAACACCAGTTACTAAATATCCAGAGTCGTTGGTTTGAATAACAGAAATACCATAATCTGCGCCTTGATAACCAAAAGATTTTTGCCAAGAAATATTTCCAGAAGCGTCTAGCTTTGCCAGCCAATAATCGTTTTGACCTTGATTTCCAGAAACGTCTTCATTATTACTAAAACTTGAGCCTAAAAGAGCATAGCCACCATCTGTTGTTTGAATAATGTCTTGTCCTTTATCATCTTCGGTTCCACCGTAGGTTTTATTCCACTGTATTTCGTTTTCTTCATTGAATTTTAATACCCAGAAATCGAAATCTTCGCTTTGTTTGTCTGTAATATCTCCATCCATACTTTGGGTAAAACCGAGTACAGCGTAACCACCATCATTAGTGCTTACAATTTCTTGTGCACTGTCGTTTTTAGAGCCTCCAAAAGTTCTTACAGAAGACACTAAATCTTTAGTGTTTACAATACCATCATCGTCGTTTTTACAACTGATTACAGTTATTAAAACGAATAGATTAACAAGTAGAGCTGTTTTATAATTCATTTAAGAAATAATTAATTACTTTTTCTAACAATAAAAAGCCCGCCTTCAATATCACTAATAATTATATTTCCACTAGCAAAATATGGGTAAACACTCCATACACCATTAAAGTTAGCACTGTTGCTCGATGGATACGTATCGAAAAAGGCAGTTTCTGTCATTGCATTAGTTGGTGCCGAAATGTTTGAAATATCTAATATTCTCATTCCAGCTCTATAATTAGCTAGGTAATATTCATTTCCTTTAACATATCCATTATGATCGATAGCTGCTGTAGGTCCTAAATATGTAGAAGATAGAGAAGGGTTATCTAAATCTGTAAAATCAAATATTAAAGTTTTTGTGTTGAAACCAAAGTTTTGTTCGTCTACCTCATCACCTAAAATAAAATAAGCATGATCGTCTGTAAACCAGCCCTGGTGAGCATACGCTGTTTGTGGATATGTGAAATCGCTAATTGGTATTACATTATTTTTATCTGTAACATCAAGTATTACAACCTTATCTGTGTTACCATTACTACCTACATATATTTGTTTACCAGTGTAATCTGTGTCTGGACCATTGTAAGTTACAACTTGCGCATCATGAGAATAACCACCAGCAGTGTAGTCTCCTAAAAGTGTTGGGTTTGTTGGGTTAGAAATATCCACAAAAATTGGTCCTCCACCATTTGTAGAGTTACAACCAACTAAATAGGCAACGCCTTCGTTTTCGTTTATTACAATGTTATGGCAACTTCCTACTCCAGAATAAACAGCATCTGCAGTAAACGTTTCTGGTGCATTTGTAACGTTTCTTAATCTTGTTAGATCGAAAACTTGCATACCATGTGCTCCTACATTATCGGCTACAATAAAAGCATGGTTACTATAAACTTTTACATCTCTCCAAGCGTTCGATCCAGCATTAGAGTTTAATCTTCCTAAAAATATTGGATTTGTAGGATTTGTAACATCTATAAAAGCTGTAGCGTTTGATAGTGCAATAATAGCATACTCACTATTGTTTGTTGGGTCAGTCCATCCCCAAATATCACTTCCTTCACTACTTGCACTACCTCCTAAAGTTTGTAAATCAATTACAGCTAATAAATCTATTCCATTACAAGGGTAATCTCCAGCCATTCCATTTTCGCATGGAAAAAGAGGGTTGAAGTCACAAACATCACCAATACCGTCTCCATCTGTATCTGCTTGGTCAGGATTTGGTGTTAAAGGACAATTATCTATAGCATCTTCAATACCATCGTTATCATCATCCGTATCACAAGCATCACCACTACCATCGTTATCTGTATCTAATTGCTCTGTATTTGCAATAGTAACACAGTTATCAAAATCATCTGGAATACCATCGTCATCCTCATCGTTTTCACAAACATCACCAATTCCATCGTTGTCTGAATCTAATTGATCTGGATTAGCAAAAAATGGACAGTTGTCAAGAGTATCAATAATGCCATCGTCATCACCATCTGGATCACAAACATCACCAACACCATTTCCGTCTAAATCTGCTTGGTCAGGATTTGCTGTTTCTAAACAATTATCACTTGAATCAGGAATGCCATCACCATCTGTATCTGCTACAGGAGCGTCGCTTGTAGTTTCATTAGAACAATTATTAAAAGCGAAGACTATTGCAAGGCAAATTAATAGAAGTGATATGCTGTTTTTTATGTTTTTCATTTTTAGTAATTTCATTTATAACTATTTTCTTGTTGCTATTAGGACTCTTTTGATAAAAAACCTAAAGCGAAATTAATAAAAAAAACGATAAAACGTTGATTTGTAGCGTTAAAATGCTAGCACCTAGGTTTCATTATTATTTATTTTTTTATAAACGCACCATGAGTCTAAGTATTGCATAAAATGAGTTTTTATTAAAGAAACAATTAAAAGTTATTTTGCCCTACTTTTTAATTCATCTTCTTATTTTTGCAATATGATAGAAGATAAAAATCAAGCACGTACACCATTAAGTGAATTAGGAGAATTTGGACTTATAGACCATCTTACTAAGCAGTTTGAAGTTAAGCAGAAATCTACCATTACAAGTATTGGAGACGATGCTGCAGTTTTAGATTTTAAAAACAAGCAAATTGTAGTAACTACAGATATGTTAGTTGAAGGTGTGCATTTTGATTTAAGTTATGCACCACTAAAACATTTAGGTTATAAAGCTGTGGTTGTAAATTTATCTGACGTTTATGCTATGAATGCTGAAGCGACCCAGATTACAGTATCAATAGCTGTTTCTAACCGTTTTCCTTTGGAAGCATTAGAAGAGCTTTATGAAGGGATTACCTTAGCATCAAAAATATATAATGTTGATGTTGTTGGAGGAGATACAACATCTTCTACCGCAGGATTAATAATTTCTATAACAGCAATTGGTGAAGTAAATACAGAAGACATTGTCCTTAGAAAAGGAGCAAAGCCAAACGACTTACTTGTTGTAACAGGTGATTTAGGTGGTGCTTATATGGGACTTCAAATTTTAGAACGTGAAAAAGAAGTGTTTAAAGTAAACCCAAATAATCAACCAGATTTGGATGCATACACTTATGTAATGGAGCGACAATTAAAACCAGAAGCGAGAGGTGATATTATTAAATTACTGAAAGATTTAGGCGTAAAACCAACTTCAATGATTGATGTTAGTGACGGTTTATCTTCAGAAATTTTACACATTTGTAAAGCTAGTGATGTAGGTTGCGATTTATATGAAGAGAAATTACCTTTAGATCCACAGGTTATTTCAACTTGCGAAGAGTTTAATATGGATAGTACAACTGTAGTATTAAATGGAGGTGAAGATTACGAGTTGTTAATGACAATATCACAAGAAGATTTTCCGAAAATAAAAGCCAATCCTAATTTAACAGTTATTGGATATATTACAGACAAAAGTGTTGGTGCAAATTTAGTTACTAGAGGAGAAACAAAGATACCATTGCAAGCGCAAGGTTGGAAAAACTTCGATAGTTAAGGTTTTTTAAATTGAGCAATACTTTAAGGAAGCTTAATAATTGTATCCTATTAAGATGTCATTTTATAAGCAACATGTAATTCTTCTTTGCGAAGTTTTGCCTGTTTTTTAGTATGTATTTTAGATAAAATAGAGTTTATTTCTATGTATTTTGGAGTAAGCTCTACTAGTTCTCCATTACTACTAGTGGTTAGTTGTTTATTGCATTTACAGCATTTATATTCTTTTACGTGATACGTTATTTTTTTAGAAACTTCGTATTTATGGCCAAATAGCTTACAAAACATAGATGTGATTAGTTTAAATTTTATTCTTAATGTTGGTTGTTAGGAGGTTAAAGATAAACAAAAAACATAACGCTCGACAAAACGTTACATTTTTTCGATGAAATGCATTATTTTTTGTTTTACCTCTTCTTTATTTTCAATATGGCTCATGTGGCCTTCAGAAAAAACGTGCGTTTCAATATTATGCCTATTAGTAAACAATAGCATGTCTTCAGTATTTAAAATAGTATCTTTCTTTCCTAATAAAACTGCTTTTTTAAAGGTAGCTTCAGTAAAGAAAACTGAAGAATCCTCTCGTAAACGCATGCCTTCATTTGCAGCCATGTAACCTTGAACAGGTGTTTGTAAAGCAATTTCTAATGCGTTATTGTAAGCTTCAATATATTTCAGTTTACTTTCAGCACTAAAAAGATTAGCAAAACTCATTCTAACCATATTTTCATAATTGGTTTGTACTATTTTATTAGCACGAGCTCTTAATTGTTTACGCTCCTTATCATCTGCTTCGTAAGTAGAATTTAATAAGCATAAACCTTTAATGTTTTCAGGATATAACTTTGCAAAAGCCAAAGCCACATAACCACCCATGGAGTGCCCAATAAAAATATATTTTCTAAGTTTTAAATGTTTTAAAACAACAGAAACAGCTTCTGCCATATCCTCCATTTTATGCACATAACCCAAACAACCTGTTTTTCCATGTCCTAACAAGTCTATAGCAATAACTCTGTTCTTTTTAATAAGTTCTGGTGTTATATTATCCCACATAGAATTGTCTTCTAGAAAGCCATGTAACAATACTATTACTTGTCCTTTACCAGAATCTGAATAAAAAAGAGGAACACCTTTATAATCTAAAATCATTTTTTAAAGTATATTGGTCAAAGATAATTTTATGCAATGAATAATAATAAAACAATATTAATAATTGGCTTCGCAATTTTTGCAAGCTATTTTGGAGCAGGAAATTTAATATTGCCACCACAATTAGGTTTTAATTCTGGACCAGATTGGTGGCTTGTAACACTCGGTTTTATTGCTTCAGCTATAGTAATACCGCTTTTAGCTTTATTTGGTCATGCAAGATTACAAGGTACAATGTTAGACTTTGGTAAAAAAGTATCACCATTGTTTAGTTTAATATATTGCTTAAGTGTATACATTATTGCTATAACGCTACCAATACCAAGAACAGCAGCAGTAACACATGAAATGGCAATTCAGCCTTTTTTCGATACATCGTCCTTATTAACAAGTTCTATTTATTTTGGTATTGCTTTTATCTTTATTATGAAAAGAGATCGCATACTAAGTATTTTAGGAAAATTCCTTACGCCTTTAATTGTTTTAATTCTTTTGGCTATAATAGGAATCGGACTTTTTTCTTCTCCAGAAAGTATGAATCCTTCAGTTTTAGAATCTCCAGCTTTAATAGCAGGATTGCTTGAAGGCTACCAAACTTACGATGCACTTGGAGGTGTAGTAATAGGAGGAGTAGTAATAATATCACTTAATTTAGAAGGAGGCGTTTCCTTTGAAGATAAAAAAGCAATCATTGCTAAATCAGGATTAGTAGCAGCCATTGGGTTATTTATAATATATACAGGAATGATAGCTGTTGGCGCATTACATAATACAGAGTTTGATGCTTCAATTTCTAGACCAGAACTATTAACAGGCTTAAGTATTAAAACTTTAGGAAACATTGGTAATGTGTTTTTAAGTGTATTAATCGCTTTAGCTTGTTTTACAACAGCAACTTCAGTAATTGTTGGTACGGCAGATTTTTTTAAAGGCCTTTTTAAAAATTCGCAAACAGTGTATACTGTAACAGCAGTTATTTCGTGTTTACTAGGTGTGTTTGTTGGGCAGTTTGATGTGGGTTATATTATAGTTGTAGCTGTACCAGCGTTAATGTTTATTTATCCAATTACTATTGTATTGATACTTTTAAATGTAATGCCCGAAAAATATGCATCGTCTGCAGTTTTTAAAGGTGTTGCATTGGTAACCGTTTTATTTAGTATTCCAGATTTCTTAGGGTTTTTATTGCCAGAAGGCAATTTAACAGGTGTTAAATCCTTTATTCCGTTGGCAAATCAAAATTTAGGATGGTTAATACCAGCAATAATTATGTTTATAGTGTTAAATATCAAAAATTTTACGACTAATAAAACTATTAGCGCGTAAACCAATGGCAATACAAGACATAACAGTACATACCTATAAAGATCTCTTTTCGTTAAGCGTCGTGCAATTCGAAAAAGCCTGCGTAGTCAATAAACCAGAGCAAGTAGATGTCTACAGTATTTATTGGATTAAAGAAGGAGTAGGGACCTATAACATAGATTTTAAAAGCTACTCTTTTAAAGAGAATGTATTGTTCTTTCTATCACCTGGTCAAGTATTCTCTGTAGATTCCGAAAAAATAAAAGAAGCCTATAAAATCACCTTTGTTAAAGACTTCTATTGCATACAAACACACGATAAAGAAGTTGCCTGTAACGGTGTGCTCTTTAATAATGTCTACGAAACACCTTTTGTAAAACCATGCGAAAACGATACTAAAAAACTTAGTTTTATATTAGAAAGCCTTATCGAGGAATTCAAAAACACCGAAACCGCCCAGTACGATATGTTGCAAACCTATTTAAAGCAATTTATTATCCATTCGGTACGCATACAAAAAGAACATCATCCTATAAAAACCGACATAGAAACTAAACTCTTTAAAGACTTTAGCACACTAGTAGAGCAAAACTATAAAACGCTGCACTCTGTAACAGACTATGCAAATAGGTTAGCAGTATCACCAAAATCGTTGACCAAAAACTTTCAAAAAGTAGGCGCAGAAACACCAAGTGATTTTATTAAAAACCGAATTGTCCTAGAAGCAAAGCGCCAACTTATCTATACAGACGAAGCCGTAAAACAAATTGCTTACGACCTTGGTTTTAATGACTCGGCATACTTCAGTCGTTTTTTCACCAAAGCAACCACAAAGTCTCCATTACAATTTAGAAAAGACTATTAGCGTCATTACGAATCTTGCTTTTATGCAAGATGTGGTAATCTCATCCTGATTTTTAAAATTTTAATGGCGTGCCCAAAACTCGCAAAAAGCCAAGTTTTGGTCAGGCTGTACGTTATATCTTTTTTTTCAAGCTGAATCTATTTTAGCAACTTTCCAATGCAGTACAATTACCTTTCTATTAATGGTATTTCTTTAAAAAAAGGATGCCACTTCCATCCTTCACGCTATAATTACCAGTTCTAAACCCAATAAAACCCAATAAAAATAGGCAAGTCCAAGTATAAGGAACCTTTGTCTATTTATTACTAGGCACTTACAGAGCATCTTTGCACTATAATTAAAACAACAACACTAAAATTATAGAACATATGGAGATTCAACTAAATCAAGCAGACTTTAAAAGCACAGTACTAAATAATAAAAAAGTAGTATTAGATTTTTATGCAGACTGGTGTGGACCGTGTCAAACATTATTACCAACCATTCACAAATTAGCCGAAGAATTAAACGACGATGTTATTATTAAAAAAGTAAACGTAGATCAAAATAAGGATTTAGCAGCATACTTTAATGTAAGAAGTATTCCAACACTTGTATTTTTTCAAGAAGGAAAAGTAGTAGATAAACACACAGGCTTAATAACAGAAAGAGAGCTTAGATTAAAAATAGACGAGTTAGAAGTGGCTGTAGCCCAATAAAAACGGGCTGTCCATGCATAAGGAACTTTTGTCCATTTTTAAAGGCAAGTTCTCGTCGCATCTTTGCAGTGTAATTAATTAGTAACCTAGTAAACACAACCAATTATGAAAACAACAGAAAACAAACAATGTCCAAATTGTTGGGGATATCAAACATATAACGAGCAAAAGCCAGAACAACAATTATGCGAATGCCCAAAAGAAAATAAATAATAATAACAAAATGTCACTTCGAGTAATTTTTGAAGCATGAAAAAATTGTATCGAGAAGTTTTCGATACTTCGTTTAAAAAGCCTCAACTCGAACAGACACTATTTAATATAAAATATAAAAATTATGAGCACAAGAATTAAAACATTAAATCCAGAAACAACAACAGGAAAAGCTAAAGATTTATTTAACGCAGTACAAAAGAAGTTAGGTTTTATACCAAACCTTATTAAAGTATTTGGTAATTCTCCAGCAACATTACAAACGTATTTAAGTTTAGGAGAATTAACAGCAAGCGGAGAATTTACAAACAAATACCGTGAACAATTAGCATTAGCAATTGCAGAAACAAACTCATGTAACTACTGTTTATCTGCACACACAGCTATTGGTAAAATGAATGGCTTAACAGAAGAACAAACAGAACAAAGTCGTAAAGGTTTTGCAAACGACAACAAAGCACAAGCAGGATTACAATTTGCACAGGCTGTAACATTAAATCGCGGACAAGTATCTACAGAAGCAATTAGCGAAGTAAAAGCTGCCGGTTTTAACGATGGCGAAATATTAGAAATTGTACTTAATGTTGTGTCTAACACATTAACAAACTATGTAAACCATATTGCAGAAACAGAAGTGGATTTTCCGTCTGTAGAAGCAGGAAAGTTTACAGTAGCACAATAATAACGTGTCATTTCGAGTGGTTTTTGAAGCATGAAAAAAGCGTATCGAGAAACTCTTGATATTTTGCGAAATCTCAACTCAAACAAACAAAATAGAATTAAACAATAACAAATAAATTAAAACAAATCACATTATGAAAAATTTAGTATTAGCAGTATTTTCAGTAGCCTTCACATTTGTATCTGGAGCACAAGACAAAATGAGTAAAGCAGTAAAAACAATCTCATTAGAGCAAACTGCTGGAGAGTTTACACAAAAAGCATTAACAGTATCTGAAGGTGTTTACGTGTTTAATTTAACAAACACAAATGCAGCACCAGAGGTAGGTTTAGTATTAATTGAAGCTGGTAAAGATGGAGCAGATGCTAAAAACCACATTGCAGATGCTTATGTATCTCAAATGGTAAAGCATGGTAAAACAGAATCTTCAAAAGAAGTAACACTTACAAAAGGAACATACACATATTTCTGTCCTTTTAACAAAACACCAGAATATACTTTAGTAGTAGAATAGTTTCACTAATAGAATTTTAAGAGGAAAAAGCGAGCTTTTACAGGCTCGCTTTTTTTATTTCGTTTATTGTTTCGTTGATAAAAAATCGTTTCAATGTTTTTTATCATACGATAAACGAAGTTAGCGGTTTTTTTGACAAAGTCAAGGCGAGTTTTTCACTAATTAAATTGCTTTTTATGGTATAAAAATCTACATATAAAACAATAACTTTATTCAGTAATTAATTCTGAAAGTACTTGCTTAAAAGTATCTACAGGTTGCGCACCAGTTACTGCACTTTTTCTATTAAAAACAATAGTTGGTACAGAGTTTACACCTAAACTTTTCCAATAGTTTTGTTTACTTCTTACTTCTTTTTGTGCTTCTTCGTTATCTAACTTAGCTAAACCTTCTTCAGCATTTAAACCAACAGTTTCCAAAGCTTCTTTTAAAATGCCTCTTTTAGAAACATCTTTACGGTCACTAAAAAATGCTTTTGTTAAAGTCATTTTTAAATCGGTTTGCTTGTCGAATGCTTTAGCATAGTCTAATAAAATATGAGCCTCAAAAGTATTTACCATACGCATGTCATCAAAATAATCGAAGGTAAAACCAAGCTCTTCTCCAGCTTCGGTCATGTGTTGTTTAGATTCCTTTTGCTGCTCTGGAGTAGATCCATATTTTTTTGTAATATGCTCGTCTACATTCTGTCCTTCGGCAGGCATGTTTGGATTTAATTCAAACGGTTGCCATTCTATTTCTACTTGATCTTGAACACCAAGTTCTTGTATTGCTTTTTCTAAACGCTTATATCCAATGGTGCACCATGGACAAACAACATCTGAAACGATATCTATTTTTAATTTTTCTTTCATTTTACAATTTATTTATAGGTAACAAGAATATCTGCTACTTTTTTTAAGTCTGATTCTTCAATTTCTGTTTTTGGCGCTAATGGAAATATTTGTTGTCCAGGTCTGCTTACAAAAGCAGCTCTCCAGCCAGCCCAAAGTGCACCAGCAACATCCCAACCGTGTGCTGCAATTAGCATACACTCTTCCAGTTTAACACCCATTTTGTTTGCTCCCCAAACATAAGTGTTGGTAAATGGTTTAAATTTCCCGGAGTCTTCAACACTAAGTCTTTCGTCAAAATAATCGGTTAATCCTGCATTTTCAAATTGCTTTTTTAAACCTTCGTTAGACGAGTTTGTAAAAGCAACTAATGTGTATCCTGCTTTTTTAAGCTCAGTTAAAGCCGTTTTTACTTCAGGATGTGCAGGTAAGTTTTGCATAGCTTCTATTATAACTTTACGTGCCTCTTCTTCGGAAATTGTAATGTTATTATTTGCTGCTACCATTTGTAATGCTGCCGCTCCAATATGTCCAAAAGGTTTATAATGTCCGCTAGCTGATGTAACTAAAGAGTAATGCAGCATTGTAGTAAACCATAAAGACAATAACTCTTCCTTGCCACCTAAAGCTTTACCAACATGCTTTTTCATTTTGGTAAGATCTAAAAGTGTTTCGTTTACATCGAAGAATAAAACTTTGGGTTTATTTATGGTTATACTTTTCATATTTAAAATGTTATTAATTCGCTAATTTGTAGTTCTCCTTTTACATTAGTATAATTCTTTAAATCTTCAGCAAATAATGCAACGTGTGGAGCAAATGAAGCTTTAAAAGTGTCTAAGTCATCAAATTTTAAGTGTGCAATTGCAACATAAGGTGCAGGTTCTCCAGGAACTCTACTGCCTAATCCTAAATCTAATTCTAGTCCTTTTAATGCTTCTCCAATAGCATTAGTAACCATTGGTAAATGTTTGTTTTTGTAATAATCTACATCGAATTTTACATCTTTACCGCTTGGGTACATTACAGATGCTTTTATCATAATTATATATTTTACGTTTTAAAAAAAAGCCTCCCATACAAAGTACAGAAGGCTCACAACAATTAATATGTAGTTTTCACAAAACTACAATTTATTTTTCCCAAGCAAAAGCTTGAAAAGGTGCATCTACAGGTGTATTTGCAATATGATTTGTGTAGTTACTAATTACTTTTTGAGATACAGCTAAAATAATTTCTAGTACTTGTTGCTCACCGTAACCAGCGCTATAAAAAGCAGTTAAATCTTCTTGAGAAACGTGTCCACGATTACGAACAACAGTTAAAGTAAATGTACGTAAAGCTTCTAATTTAGAATCTTCAAGAGGTGTTTCGTTACGTAATGCTTCAGTAATAGCATCATCAACTTTCATCATTTTTGCAATTCCTGTATGTGCAGGTACGCAGTAATGACAAGCATGTTCTACGTTTATTGTTTGCCATACTACAGTTAGTTCTTCTGCATTAAATGAAGACTCTGTAAATAATTTATGTAATACTTGGTAAGCTTCTAATGTTTTTGGAGCTCCAGCTAATACACCGTGTAAACCAGGTATCATTCCAAATGCTTTTTGAGAATTCTCTAAAAGTGGTTTACTATCTGTTGGTGCTGTTTCGATGTTGTGAACTTTTAATGTTGTCATAATTTTTTTTAATTTAATATTTATTTTATCTAAACGTTCGTTTAGTTATTTTGTAAAAAAAAGGTCTAAATGTTTACAAAAGTCATTTCAATATAATCTTCAATTTCTTTTGGACTGTTTACTCTAGCTGCGGCAGCTAAACCATGCTTCGCTAATAATAAATAATTTGCTTGTTTTATTACTGTTGCTTCATCTCTAGTGTCATCCTTTTGTAATTTTTCTATAAATAATAGTTTAAGATTATCCATAAAAGAATTCATGTGTTCCCTTATTAACTCATCCTCATTGTCTGAAAACTCATTATAAGTATTTGTTAAAAAACAGCCTTTCTCACTATTTTTTTTGAAATTAGAACTTATAGAATCGTAAAAGAATTGTTTAATATCTTCCACACCATTATCGGCATTTTTAAACTTTTCTAAAATAAGATTTACTTTCTTTTTATAGCTTTTTAAGCTTTCAAGAAATAAACCATGTTTGTTGCCAAAACTAGAATATATAGAGAACTTGTTAATGCCCATTTCTTTTTCAAGCATTTGCATAGATGTAGTTTCATAACCATTGCGCCAAAAAAGGTGCATTGCTTTTTCTACTACTTCATGTTCGTTATATTCTTTTTTTCTTGCCATCTTTTTTTCTGTAAAAACAGAAGTCATTTCTAATTACAGGACAAAACTAACCAATCGTTTAGATATAAAAAATCTTTTAACATTTATTTATATTTAAATCCTAAACTTTAAAAGATCAAATTTTAATTATTTAATTTTTTTATAGCCGAAAAGGCCTTGTCCACATTATTATCTTCCACTAAAACAGTAAACTCATTTGTAGTAGAAATAACTTCGTATAAAGAAATGCCTTCCCAAGCAAAACGTTTAAATATTTGGTAATACAAGCCCGATATTTTAGAGTTGTTTTCTGGCAATCGAATACTTATAGCAGATAGGTTTTCATGTAAACCAATCATTTCTTCACTTTTAAAATGGTCTTGAGTTTTTTGTTTTTCGGAATCCGAAATCACCATATTACTTTCATAAATACCACGAGAAAAACCATAAAAAGCATTACTATCTATGGTTTCTAGAAGTTTAGTATGACTATTAATAAGTGTTTTAGAGTTTTTAAAAGTAAAATCAACCAAGTTAGAACGTACAGTTATGTCTCCTAAGTTTTTTAAAACGGACTTTAACTGATTAGAATGCCTTAAATCTTTTGGTGGATTGTAACGACGTAAAGCCATCATTATCGCTCCAGTCTTAACTGGTTTTCTTAACATAGCACCAATAGGCGCTTGTAGTTCTTCGGCTAAAGCCGAGAAATTAATAATGCTTCGCGATAAAGCTTCTTCAAGAAAAGGCTGTGTAACTAATATCTCTTCTACGCAGGTTGCTATTGTTTTCATTTTGTTAAATATTTAACAATTTGTGTAAAAATAGAACAATTTTTTCATTTTTATGGCTGTTACAAGCTTCCGAATTAGCTTAGCACCATAAAATTGAAAAGAAATGTTAGTATTAAAATTTGGAGGTACATCTGTTGGGACAATAGAAAACATGATTAATGTTAAAAACATTATCAACGATGGACAAAAAAAAGTAGTTGTATTATCTGCAATGTCAGGCACTACAAATGCATTGGTTAAAATTTCGGAATACATAAAAAATGGAAATGTAGACGAAGCTTTAATTGTTATCGACGCACTTAGAAACAATTATAATACCACCATAAAAAGCTTTATTACAAATCAAGAATTGTACAAAACCGTTTTTGTTTATGTAAACGATGTTTTTAATACTTTAGAAGCATTGGTAAATAAGCGATTCGATACTTTAATGTATAACCAAATTGTGGCTCAAGGCGAATTATTGTCTACTTATATTTTTAGTCATTATTTACAGCAAGAAGGCATAAATGCAGCATTATTAACTGCTTTAGATTTTATGCGAATTGATAAAACTAACGAACCTGATAACTTTTACATTCAGCAGAATCTAAACAGAATCATGGCCGAAACGCCAAATGCAGATATCTACATTACCCAAGGTTTTATTAGTCGTGATGCCGAAGGTAGTATTGCTAATTTACAACGTGGCGGAAGCGATTATACCGCAACTATAATTGGTGCTATTTTAAAAGCTGAAGAAGTACAAATTTGGACAGATATTGATGGTTTCCATAATAACGATCCTCGTTTTGTAGACAATACTAAAGCCATTTCTAACCTCTCTTTCGATGAGTCTGCAGAGCTGGCTTATTTTGGAGCTAAAATATTGCATCCACAAACAGTTATGCCTGTTAGAGATCTAGATATTCCTGTGCGCTTAAAAAACACGATGTCTCCAGAGTCTTACGGTACTTTAATTACAAACCAAATACATGGTGAAGGTATTAAGGCAATAGCCGCAAAAGATGGTATTACAGCCATTAAAATTAAGTCTGCTAGAATGTTACTGGCTCATGGTTTTTTAAAGAAAGTCTTTGAGATTTTCGAGCGTTACGAAACGTCTATAGACATGATTACAACATCAGAAATTGCAGTGTCTTTAACTATTGACGATACTACACATTTAGACGCTATTGTAGAGGAGTTAAATAGATTTGCAGTAGTTGAGGTAGACGATTTTATGAGTATTGTATGTTTGGTTGGAAACGAAATAATATTTCATACAGACACGCCTAACTTATTCCAGATTTTACAAGATGTTAGCGTAAGAATGATCTCTTACGGAGGAAGTAATAATAATATTTCTCTATTAATAAATACTAGTGATAAAATTGAAACACTACAGAAACTACAACGTTACGTTTTTGAGAATAGTGGTGTTTTAGTTTAATAAGAAAAGCGAGCTTTTGGGCTCGCTTTTTATGTTTTATTTAATGTGTTTATTTATGACTAGTTGCACGTGTGCGGATCTAATTTAGTAAGTGAAAACTAAGCAGAGAAAATTCCGAAGGAATTTTATAAATAGGCAAGAACCTTGCAATTAAAGACGCACGATGTTGTAAAACGTTACTTTTTATTATTCAGCGGAAATGTAATACCAACTGCAAATGCTCCAACAAATTGTTTAACCAATGGTTGAAAATAATAAGAAAAAGCTAAATCAACATTGTTGTTTTTTCCTAATTCTAATCCTAATGAAAAAGGGATGTGATAAATAATCCCACCTTTATCGATGTTATCAATAACTGTAAATGTTTCAAATTTTCCAATTGAAGTTCCTATTCCAATTTCAAAGTATGGTGCAATCCACGGTATTGGCGCGCGAACTCTTGCTTTTCCACCAAGTAAAATGGCTTTGGATTCTGCTCTTTCGTTAGTTGGTTTGTTATTTATATCTTTTCCGCTTGAACTTGTCGAAATAAAACCTGCGTAAGGTCTTAATTCAAACCAAGAAGCTACTTTTAAAACTAATTCTCCTTGTAAAAATAAGCCATTATCAGCAATTTCATCAGCACTATTAAATGGTACGCTTACGCCGTATCCAATTTGAGCATTTATAGATTTTTCTTTTATAAACTGAGCTTCAGCTAAATTTGAAGTTAGAACTATTAGTAATAGTATTAGAATTTTTTTCATAATGTGCTACGGTAAAAATCGGTTCAATGTTTTTGTCATAGTACTCAGGCGTCAAAAGACATTGACATTACTAAATTCTTTATTCTTTTAGCTTTCTTTTTGCGTCTAAGAAGGTTGTTCCGCTTTCCTTTTTTAGAGATTTAATAATATCTATTTTATCCAATGTTTCTCTTTGTTCTCTAACAGTATCAATAAGTATTTTTAACCTATTCTTTTTGGTTATATCATTCTTTATTAATGTAGAACTCAAACTCTCAATATTTGATAATATTGCTAATTCATTAATGCTGGCCATATCTCTTATGTTTTCGCCATTTAAAACTTTTGTTGGATTTAATTCTCTCCATTGTTTAGATGTACAACCAAATAATGCAATATTTAACAAATCTGCTTCATCTGCATATTCTAACCATTCTTTAGCTGCGCTATATCTTGTTTTAGGTAATATGTGTTTTTTCACAGCATCAGTATGAATTTTGTAATTTGTTTTACTTAAAATTCTTCTTACATTCCATTCTAAACCATATTTATCAGTTTCAATTTCTTTGAGTCTTTGATACTCTTTTATAATATGAAGCTTAAATATAGGGCTAATAGCAGAGCCAAATTCAAAAGCTATATCTCTATGTGCATATGTTCCACCATATCTTCCTTTTACTGAAAATATACCTTTAGCATTTGTAGACTCAACCCAATTGGAAACACTCATGGTAAAAGTAGGAAGTCCTGCTTCTTTTCTAAAGTGGTCAAATTCGACCACTTTAAAATCTTTGTTGTATAAAGATTCCCAAGTGCCTAAAAACTCGATGGTTGATCTATTTCTAATCCAATTTTTTATAACATCAGCAGCTCTACTATCATCATCTTTACTTCCCGCCATATCTGTAAGGCATATATAATCTTCTTCATTAAAAGAAGTTATATTTATTTTTGTGCCTTCAACAACAATGCTGTTTCTTTTAGCCATTTTTTGTTTTTATAAATTTCAACTATTATTCAAAGATAAATTAAATTTTCAAAAATATATTTATTGAATAGAGCACGCTCTAAAGTATTATTACTAACGTTTCCTCAATATAAAATCATTTCAACGTTTTATATCATAAGTCAAACGAAGTTCGACTATTTTTTTTAGAAAGTCAAGTGTCAAGAAACAAAAAAAGCGAGCCTAAAGCTCGCTTTCTTTCTATAACAAAAGAGTTTATTTATTTATTCATCAAACTCTCAATCTCTTCAGCTTCAATCGGGATGTCACGCATTAAATTAAAAGGTTCTCCAGTTTTTTGTATTACCACATCGTCTTCCAATCTAATACCAAAACCTTCATCTGGAATATAAATTCCAGGCTCTACAGTAAACACATTGTTTGCTTGCATAGGCTCAGTTAAAATACCGTAATCATGCGTATCTAATCCCATATGGTGAGACGTTCCATGCATAAAGTATTTTTTGTATGCTGGCCAATCTGGATTTTCGTTTTTAACATCAGCCTTATCAAGTAAGCCTAAGCCTAAAAGTTCGCTAGTCATTAATTTACCAACTTCAACATGGTAATCTGCCCAAATAGTTCCAGGAGTTAACATTTTTGTAGCATCATTTTTCACTCTTAAAACAGCATTGTAAACTGCTTTTTGTCTGTCGTTAAACGTTCCAGAAACAGGAATAGTACGCGTCATATCACTTGCGTAATTTGCGTATTTAGCACCAGCATCAATTAATATTAAATCGCCAGCTTTACACTCTTGATTATTCTCTATATAATGCAAAACGTTAGCGTTGTTTCCAGAACCTACAATTGGAGTGTATGCAAAACCATCAGAACGGTTATTTAAAAACTCATGCATAAATTCTGCTTCAATGTTATATTCCATAACACCAGGTTTTACAAAATTTAAAACACGTCTAAAACCTTTGTTAGTAATATCGCAAGCGGTCTGGATTAAGTCTAATTCTATCTGGTCTTTTACAGAACGTAAACGCTGTAAAATCGGGTTACTTTTTGCAACACTGTGCGCAGGATATTTGTTTCTTATCCATGTAGTAAAACGGTCTTCTCTAGTTTCCGTTTCTACATTTGCTCTGTAGTGCTCGTTTGTATTTATGTAAACGGTTTCAGCTTGTGTCATCATTTCAAACACTACTTTTTCTAAATCTTGTAACCAGTAAACGGTTTTAATTCCGCTAGTTGTAAAAGCAGCATCTTTAGTTAATTTTTCGCCTTCCCAAACAGCAATATGTTCGTTAGTTTCTTTTAAAAATAAAACGGCTCTATTTTTAGGATTCGGACAATCTGGAAACAGTATCAAAACACTTTCTTCTTGATCTACACCACTTAAATAAAAGATATCTCTATGCTGCTCAAAAGGCATTGTGCTATCTGCACTAATAGGATAAATATCGTTAGAGTTAAAAAACGCAATACTTTTAGGCTTCATTTGAGACCCAAAATTTTTACGGTTTTTTATAAAAAGGGCAGAATCTATTTTATTGTATTTCATGAAAAACTTGTTTTTCATTCCCATGAAAATGGGAATCTTATTAATGTATGTTAACTATAATTTTTCCGTCAAGCGGAAATACTTAGCAAGTGTAAAAGTAACATTTTATTGCTTAAAAGCATTTCGGTTTTGCTCAGATTTAACATAATCATTACCTTCAAGCTTTTAAAAACACATATTATGAAATTCAATATTTTCTTAGCTTTATCTTTTCTGGTTATTCTTAAAACCGAAGCACAACAACCTCAAATAAATGCCGAAGCTGTACAACAAGCGCTTCTGCAAAAAGCAGTGTTGCAAAAGGAGTCTTTAGTAAAGAATGTACCTTTTAAAAATATTGGACCAACAGTAATGAGTGGTCGTGTTGTGGATTTAGCAGTAAACCCAGAAAATCCTGCAGAGTTTTATGCAGGTTATGCTTCTGGAGGTGTGTGGCATACTACAAATAATGGTACCACTTTTACACCAATTCTAGACAGTGCGCAAACTCAAAATGTAGGTGATATTGCTGTAGATTGGAACACGCGAACAATTTGGGTTGGTACAGGAGAAAATAATGCATCTCGATCGTCTTATTCGGGAATTGGTATTTTAAAGTCTACTAATAATGGTGAAACTTGGGAACATGTAGGCTTGCCAAACTCGCAGCATATAGGTCGCATTTTAATCAATCCAAATAATGTAAACGAAGTTGTAATTGGAGTTACTGGTGCTTTGTATTCTAAATCTGAAGACAGAGGAATTTATAAAACTAAAGATGGCGGAAAAACATGGAGTAAAAACTTATTTGTAGATAATGTTAGTGGTATTATAGATGTGCAACATGCACCAAATAACTATAATGTTATGTTTGCTTCGTCTTGGACTAAAAATAGAAAAGCATGGAATTTTGATGGTAGCGGAAATAATTCGGCAATATATAAAAGTACAGATGCTGGAGAAAATTGGGAAAAAGTTTCTACAGAAAATAGTGGTTTTCCAACAGGAAATGGAGTAGGTAGAATAGGATTAGCAATTTACGATGATAATATTATTTATGCAATTCACGATAGTCAGTTCAGGAGGCCTTCCGAAGGAGAAAAACAAGAAACTAGAGGTCTTAAAAAAGAAGATTTTAAAACCATGAGTACTCAAGCTTTTTTATCGCTTGAAGATAAGAAGCTTAATGGGTTTTTAAAAATGAATGGTTTCCAGGAGAAATATAGAGCCGAAAACGTAAAACAAATGGTTCGCAGCGGTAATGTAAAACCAATTGATTTAGCACATTATTTAGAAGATGCTAATTCTATGCTTTTTGAGACTCCAGTTATTGGTGCTGAGATTTATAAAAGTACAGATGGTGGGAAAACATGGAAAAAAACGCACAATGATTATTTAGACGATTTGTATTACAGTTATGGTTATTATTTTGGGCATGTTTACGTGGCTCCAGATAACGAGAATAGTATTTATGTTTATGGTGTGCCAATTTTAAAATCTAAAGATGGTGGAAAAACATTTACATCTATAAGTTCAGAAAACGTGCATGCAGATCATCATGCCTTATGGATTAACCCTAAAAACACAAACCATTTAATTAATGGAAACGATGGTGGCGTAAATATAAGTTACGATGATGGAGACAACTGGATAAAAAATAATGCACCAGCAGTTGGTCAGTTTTATGCAATAAATGTAGATAATCAAGAGCCTTATCGTGTGTATGGTGGATTACAAGATAATGGCGTTTGGGTTGGTGCTCATGATGCTCCAGAAGATAAAAGATGGCACCAAAATGGAGAATATCCATGGAAAAGTATAATGGGAGGAGACGGTATGCAAATTGAGATTGATAATCGTAATCCAGATATTGTTTACACAGGTTATCAATTTGGTAATTATTATAGAATAAATAGAGAAACAGGTGAGCAAAAATACATTCAGCCAAAGCACGAATTAGGTGAGACACCTTACCGTTTTAATTGGCAAACACCTATTCATTTATCAAAACACAATCAGGATATTTTATATTTAGGAGGTAATAAATTAATGCGTTCTATGGATAAAGGAGAGACTTGGAAAGCTATTTCTCCAGATTTAACGCAAGGTGGAAAAAAAGGAAATGTGGCTTACGGTACTTTAACGACAATTAGTGAATCGGCTTTCAAGTTTGGTTTAATTTACATAGGAAGTGACGACGGATTAGTGCAAGTAACCAAAAACGCTGGTGGCACATGGAATAATATTAGTAATGGCTTGCCTAAAGATTTATGGGTGAGTAGAGTTATTGCTTCAAAACATAAAAAGGAACGTGTTTATGTTACTTTAAATGGCTACCGATTCGACGATTTTTCAACCTACGTTTATGTTTCAGAAAACTACGGACAAACATGGAAGTCTATAGCGTCAAACATTCCTACTTCACCTGTTAATGTGATTAAAGAGGATTTTGTAAATGAAGGAATATTGTATTTAGGTACAGATAATGGAGCGTACGTTAGCTTTAATAACGGTGAAAACTGGGAGGCTTTCTCTAAAGGTTTGCCAGCAGTTGCAGTACATGATATTGTTTTACATAAAGAAAGTAATGATTTATTAATTGGAACACACGGAAGAAGTATTTATGAAACAAATATTAAAGCTTTGCAACAATTTGGAGCAGGTATGGTTTTAACAAGTCAACCAACAATTTTTAAAACCGAAAAAATAAAAGCTAATGGGCGTTGGGGAAACAGCTGGAGTAAATGGATGCAGCCTTACGAACCTGCTACGCAGATTAAGTTTTATGCTAACAATGCAGGTAAAAAAACGATTGAGATTAAAAGTGATAAAAATTCAGTTTTGCAAACTATCGAAGTCGATGTGGATAAAGGTTTTAATTATGTAGATTACGATTTAACGATCACAGAAAAAGGAAGAAAAAAACTATTAAAAGAGAATACTACAATAGATATTAATAAAGCTAAAAACAACAAGTATTACTTGCCAAAAGGTGAATATATTATTTCTATAGATAATGTTACTAAAGGCTTGGAAGTCGAATAATTTGGGTAAAACAGAACATAATAAAAAAACTTTTTAGGCTAGTTTTCTATTAGCCACAAGCTAAGTAAACTCATTCTAAATAAATTTTAAAAAACTAGTAAAACTTGTTTGGCTAAGCATGGCTCACTATATTTGTGTATATTATAATTTAACTTCATAAAATAATGAGCGGAATTTTAAATTCTTCAATAGGAAGGAAGTTTGCCATGGCACTTTCGGCACTCTTTCTAATGTTTTTTTTACTTCAACATTTTTCAATAAACATACTTTCGGTATTTAGTCCAGATACTTTTAACGATGTCTCTCACTTTATGGGAACGTTTCCGTTAGTACAATATGCATTACAACCGGTTTTAATTTTTGGAGTTGTTTTTCATTTTGTAATGGGATTTGTTTTAGAAATTAAAAACAACAAAGCAAGACAAATTAGTTATGCTAAAAACAATGGAGGAGCAAATTCTTCATGGATGAGCAGAAACATGATTTGGAGTGGACTAGCAATTTTAGCGTTCGTTGGTCTTCATTTTTACGATTTTTGGTTTCCAGAATTAAACACCAAATTTATTGTTGGTGATATGTCTGGTCTTATCGATCCAAATAATGCAGAAAGTGGTTTTAGATACTTCGAAGAGCTGCAACATAAATTTGTAGATATCTGGAGAGTTGTACTTTATGTAATTGCATTTGTATTCTTAGCATTACACTTATTACATGGTTTTGATTCAGCATTCCAATCAGTTGGAGCAAATAATAAATACACAAAAGGATTAAAGAGATTTAGTAAAATCTATGCAATTGGTATTCCATTAGGATTTATCTTCATTGCATTATTTCATCATTTTAATCATTAATATACAGAGAGATTTATGGCTTTAGATTCTAAAATACCTCAAGGTCCAATTAAAGATAAATGGACAGATTATAAAAATCATATCGATTTAGTAAATCCTGCTAACAAACGTAACATAGATGTTATTATTGTTGGAACAGGATTAGCTGGTGGATCGGCTGCTGCTACTTTAGCAGAGCTTGGATATAACGTAAAAGCATTTTGCTTTCAAGATTCTCCAAGACGTGCACACTCTATTGCAGCGCAAGGAGGAATAAACGCAGCAAAAAATTACCAAGGAGATGGTGATTCTACTTACAGATTATTTTATGATACTGTAAAAGGTGGAGATTACCGTTCTCGTGAAGCTAACGTATACCGTTTAGCTGAGGTGTCTGCAAATATAATTGACCAATGTGTTGCTCAAGGTGTTCCTTTTGCACGTGAATATGGTGGATTATTAGATAACCGTTCGTTTGGTGGAGTATTAGTATCACGTACTTTTTACGCAGCTGGACAAACAGGACAACAATTATTATTAGGAGCTTATTCTGCTATGAATCGTCAAATCGGTCGTGGTAAAATCAAAATGTACAACCGTCACGAAATGTTAGACGTTGTTAAGGTTGATGGAAAAGCTCGTGGAATTATAACACGTAACTTAATTACTGGAGAAGTAGAACGTCACTCAGCTCACGCTGTAGTTCTTGGAACTGGTGGTTATGGTAACGTATTCTTCTTATCAACAAACGCGATGGGAAGTAATGTAACAGCAGGTTGGAAAGCGCATAAAAAAGGTGCTTATTTTGCAAACCCTTGTTACACACAAATTCACCCAACATGTATTCCTGTTTCTGGAGATCATCAGTCTAAATTAACATTGATGTCTGAGTCTTTAAGAAATGATGGACGTATTTGGGTACCAAAACACATGAAAGATGTTGAGGCTATTAAATCTGGTGCATTAAAGCCTAGAGAACTAGCTGAAGACGATAGAGATTACTACCTAGAGCGTCGCTATCCTGCATTCGGAAACTTAGTACCTCGTGATGTTGCCTCTCGTGCAGCAAAAGAACGTTGTGATGCTGGTTTTGGAGTTAATGCAACAGGAGAAGCTGTATTCTTAGATTTTGCTTCGGCAATTCAACGTTACGGTAAAGAAACTGCTCACGTTAAAGGATTAGACGAAAATGATGCTGCTCTTGTTAAAAAATTAGGGCAAGAAGTAATCAAAAATAAATATGGAAACTTATTCCAAATGTATGAGAAGATCGTAGATCAAGATCCATACAACACACCAATGATGATTTATCCAGCAGTACATTACACAATGGGTGGTGTTTGGGTAGATTATAACTTAATGACAACTGTTCCTGGTTTATACTGTATTGGAGAAGCTAATTTCTCTGATCATGGTGCAAACAGACTTGGTGCTTCAGCTTTAATGCAAGGTTTAGCAGATGGATATTTTGTGTTACCATATACAATTGGTGATTATTTATCTGATGATATTAGAACAGGACCAATTTCTACAGATTCTAAAGAATTTGAAGAAGCTGAAAACGATGTTAGAAAACAATTAGAATTCTTTGTAACGAATAAAGGATCTCACTCTGTAGATTATTTCCATAAGAAATTAGGAAAAATCATGTGGAACAAAGTAGGGATGTCTAGAAATGTAAAAGGTTTAACGGAAGCTATTGCTGAAATTAAAGCGTTAAGAGAGCAATTCTGGAAAGAAGTAAAAGTACCCGGAACTAACGAAGAATACAACGAAGAATTAGCAAAAGCTGGTCGTGTTGCAGATTTCTTAGAATTAGGAGAATTATTCGCTAAAGATGCTTTAAATAGAGAAGAATCTTGTGGAGGACACTTTAGAGAGGATGCAGTAGAGTTAGATGGTGAGCAAAAAGGTGAAGCAAAACGTAACGATGAAGATTTTGCATATGTTTCTGCTTGGGAATATAAAGGAGAACCTAGCGACGCGGTGTTACACAAAGAAGAATTAGAGTTCAAGGATATAGAATTAAAACAAAGATCATACAAATAAGGAAAGCTATGGATATGAATTTAACGTTAAAAATTTGGCGTCAAAAAAACGCTAGTGATAAAGGAAGTATGGTTGATTATAAAGTCAGCGATATTTCTCCAGATATGTCTTTTCTTGAAATGTTAGATGTTTTAAACGAACAACTAATTAATAAAGATGAAGAGCCAGTAGCTTTCGATCACGATTGTCGTGAAGGAATTTGCGGAATGTGTTCTTTATATATTAATGGAGAAGCTCATGGACCAGATCGTGGTGTAACTACATGTCAGTTACACATGCGTATGTTTAAAGATGGAGATACAATTACTATCGAGCCATTTAGAGCAACAGCATTTCCTGTAGTAAAAGATTTAATTGTAGATCGAAGCTCGTTTGATCGTATTCAACATGCAGGAGGATTTATATCTGTAAATACATCTGGTAATACTATCGATGCAAACGCAACTCCAATAAATAAAGAAGATGCAGATGATGCTTTTTCAGCAGCAACTTGTATTGGTTGTGGTGCATGTGTAGCATCTTGTAAAAACTCATCAGCAATGTTATTTGTTGGTGCTAAAGTCTCTCAATTTGCACTATTACCACAAGGTAAAATAGAAGCTACAGATAGAGTTTTAAACATGGTTAAGCAAATGGACGACGAAGGTTTTGGTAACTGTACTAACACTGGAGCTTGTGAAGTTGAATGCCCTAAAGGAATTTCTTTAGAGAATATAGCACGTATGAATCGTGAGTATTTAGCAGCTAGCTTAAAAGGATAATAAGAACAGAAATGTCACTCAGAGCATTAGCGAAGAGTCCTAAATAAATATAAACCCAAGCCTATCGCTTGGGTTTTTTTATTAGCTTTACCTATAATTTTATTTTAAATGAAAACAGCATACCCACTATATATTTTAGCATTAAGCATCTCTCTTATAAGTTGTAAAACACAAACTGCTGAAGCGCTAAAAAAAGTTGAGAATACAACTCCAATTACAAATTATTCGTATTCAACTGAAGCGTTGCTAAAAAATATTAAAACCTTATCATCTGATGCTTTTGAAGGAAGAAGAACAGGGACAGAAGGCGCAAAAAAAGCAAAAGAATATATAGAAAAACGTTTTTTAGAATTAGAAGTAAAGCCTTTAAGTTTTGGTTATGGACAACCTTTTACTTTCGGAAATTATCAAGCTGAAAATATTTTAGGATTAGTTAAAGGAACAGAAAAAAATAGAAAATACATAGTATTATCTGCACATTACGATCATGAAGGTATTAAGGGTGGTAAGATATATAATGGAGCAGACGACGATGCTTCGGGTATTAGTGCTTTGTTTGCTTTTGCAGAATATTTTAAAAGCAATCTACCAAAGCATAACGTAATTTTAGCCGCTTTTGATGGTGAAGAACTAGGCCTTAAAGGCGCATATCATTTTGTAAAAGACAATACTATTCAGCAAAAAAACATTGTTTTGAACTTAAATATGGATATGATTAGCCGAAGCGATAGAAACGAACTCTTCGCAGTGGGATCGAGATATTATCCTCATTTAAAACCAACAATAGAAAACTTTAAGGATTTAGGTAAAGTAGATTTACTAATTGGTCACGAAGGATTGGGTGATGGAGATAATTGGACAAATTCTAGCGATCATGCAGTGTTCCATAAAGCAGATATTCCTTTTATCTATTTTGGAGTAGCAGATCATGAAGATTACCACAAACCAACTGATGATTTTGAGAAAATTGACAATCAATTTTACCAAGACGCAGTAGAAACAATTATTCAAATTTTTACAAAATTTGATGCTTTAGAATTATAAAACAATGCAAGATTCAACTCAATATTATCAACAACAACTCGAAACTTATAAAACAGAGGTTTCAAAATTACACAAGCAACTTACAGCTTTAAGTACTGGAAGACTATTAGCTTTTATGGCTACAATTGTAGTTGTTTATTTTACATTTAGCAATTGGCAAATAGCATTAGGTTGTGGCTTAGTTGGTGTATTTGTGTTTCTATTTTTGTTATCAAAACATACCGTTTTAAAATCAGAATATGCTTTAAAAAAAGCATTACTTGCTATAAATGCAGAAGAATTAAAAATTGGTTCAGGCGACTTTTTCGATAGAAGTGAAGGCTTAGAATTCCAAGATCCGCTTCATAATTATGCTTTAGATATCGATTTATTTGGTCGTGGTTCTTTCTTTCAATTTATAAACAGAACAGCAACTAAAATTGGTGCTTTAGCATTATCAAATGCACTTAAGGCTAACAATATTTTAAATATAGAACAAAGGCAAGAGGCAATAAAAGAATTGTCTGCAAAGCCAGAATGGAGACAGCGGTTTCAAGCTACTGCAAACTTAATAAAAGTAGAAACCAAACCAGACCAAATTATTTCGTGGCTACACAAACACAAATCGTTTTTACCTAAAACATTAAAACGATTGCCTATAGTGTTTGTTGGTGTTTCAGCATTGATTCTTATTTTAGGTATTACAAAAGTAATTTCTATAGAGTTTTTTGGATATTGGTTATTAATCGGGTTAGCGGTAACAGGTAAGTATTTAAAAAAGATAAACGATTTAGCTGCAAACACAGATAAAATTAGAGATACATTTAGGCAATACGCTCAACTTTTAAATGCTATCGAAAATGAAACATTTTCTTCAACATTACTTATTGAAAAACAGAAAGGAATACAATTGGAAGGAAAAAAAGCCTCTGCTATTTTAACAGATTTATCCAAGGCAATGGATGCTTTAGATAATAGAAACAATCTTATTTCTGCTATTTTTGGAAATGGTTATTTTCTAACAGATATAAAAAACAGTTTTGCTATTGAGCAATGGATTGAAACGTATCATGATAAAGTGGAAGATTGGTTTGAAGTGGTTACCTTTTTCGATGCTTATAATAGTTTAGGAAACTATACCTTTAACCATAAAGAGTATGTGTATTCTAAAATTTTAGAAGCTGGTAAAAAAACAACTGTAATAGAATTAGGTCATCCTTTATTAAAAAAGGAGAAACGTGTAGACAATGATTTTAATATAGAAACTGAACAGTTTTTTATTATTACAGGAGCAAACATGGCTGGAAAGAGTACATTTTTAAGAACAGTTTCTTTGCATATTGTTATGGCAAACGTTGGATTACCTGTTTGTGCAAAATCTAGTGAGTATGTTCCTGTAAAATTAATTACAAGCATGCGTACAAGCGATTCTTTAACAGATGATAGTTCTTACTTCTTTTCGGAATTAACACGTTTAAAATACATTGTAGACGCTATTAAAACGGATAATTACTTTATTATTTTAGACGAAATCCTAAAAGGTACAAACAGTACAGATAAAGCCATTGGATCAAGAAAATTTGTGGAGAAGTTAGTAGCAAGTAACGCTACAGGAATAATTGCTACTCACGATTTAAGTCTTTGTGAAATTGAAAAAGAATTAGAAGAGGTTAAAAATCATTATTTCGATGCGCAGATTATTGACGATGAGTTGTATTTCGATTATACCTTTAAAAAAGGAATTTGTCAGAATATGAATGCAAGTTTTCTGTTGAAGAAGATGGAGATTGTTTAAGTATTTCGTTTTGTCACTTCGAGTGATTTTTGAGGCACGATAAAATTGTATCGAGAAGCATTTTAAATAAAGATAAGTTCTCGATACAATGCTCCTTTGGTCGCATTACTCGAACTGACAGCGTGTTTCAATCTAAATTTATCACTTGTCACTTCGAGTGATTTTTGAGATACCAATGCGTAGCTTTAAAAATTGTATCGAGAAGTTGTTATTTCAAACTATTAAGCTTCTTTATTTTATCCACCATTTCCAATGCATTCTCATTATCTGGTATTATGCTTAGTACTTTGTAGTAATTTCTAAAAGCTTCAGAATAATTTTCTGCAATAAAAAAGGCTTCAGCTAAACTATCGTAAACACTATGTTTGTATGGATATAATTTTGTATTTAAATTAAAAACGTATAACGCTTTTTCAATTTGTTTACTTCTTAAAAGTACATAGCCAAAGGTGTTTAATTCGCTACTACTTTTTACGAATCTGCCAAGCTTTTGGGTTAAATCTGTTTCAATTGTTTTAAGAGAATCTATCGATTTTTCTACTAATAAAGAATGTAAGTAATCCACAGCAATATAGTTTTGTCTATAACGATCTGTCGTTATTATACTTTGTATATCACGCTCAAAAGTTTCTTTAGGGTGTTCCACAATTCGGTTTACTTCTTTACTATCTTTATAGAAAATAAAGGTTGGTACTCTGTGGATGTTTAATCCTTTTTCTTCTCCATTTGGGCCTTTTTTATAAGCAGTTTTACTGTGGTCTAAAGCAAAAACTTCTAATTGATTCATAGGGTAATTTGCAGCTTCCAAAACCTTATAAAACCTTGGCACTTCTTTTTTGCTATCTCCACACCAAGTGCCTAAAAAAGCTTTAATTGTATAGTTTTTCAAATCTTTTTTAAACGTTTTAACTAAACTTGAATTTACAATATAATCATCGTGGTTTTTGTTAAACCACTCATTAAAAGGAGCTGTTTGTAATCCGTTTTTATCTATCTTACCAAGAAGCATATCCTTATTACCTTCATCTTTTACAATATTATTTAAAGTTTGAGCGTACCCAAAAGAAAGACAAAGACTAAGGATTACTGTGATTACAGCTGTTCGTTTCATGATGATTGGTTTTATTGTTTTTTAATGGTCACATGTTACATCCATTTAGCGTTTTTTGCTAAAGTTTATATTTAAGATATGGATGGTTCATGATTGATTTGTTTTTAGATGAAATCAAAAGTAAATTGAGAATCAATAGTTTTCTAAAAATCTGTACAAACAACATACTTAAAGTAACAAACGAGATTAAACATGCCGTTTGCAATGTTTACATGGGTTTTTGTACTTTGTTTTTGATGGTTAAAGCATTTCTCACTACTTTTCAATTGTGAAACAAACCTTCTTTAAAAAACATGGCTCTCAACTATTGGTACACATCCTATTTTGGATGCTTTTTGTATTTGTATCATTATCTATTTTCTCAAGATATTATTGGAAAGAAAATCCGTTTTTACAGTATTTATCAATACTTGTAGTTATCGTTTATGTCAACAATTTCGTGTTATTACCTTTTTTCGTAAAGAAAAAATGGTACATCCCTTATGTGTTTGTATTTGCTATTATTTCCTTTTTTGCAACACAATTGTATTGTAATGTATTTGCGCAGTGTGGTTGTTCTATAATGAAATGCCTCAGCGATTACCTATGGCAAACCTTGGTGCCACTTATTTTCTTTTCGTTTGTATGGGTTTTGTATCGTTTTATCGACAAACAGGCTGAAGTGGAGCAGGTGAAAAAAGAACATGCAGAAATGGAACTAAAGTTTTTAAAATCGCAAATAAATCCGCACGTGTTATTTAATAATTTGAATACTATTTATTCTTATTCAATAGAAAAACCATCGGAAACACCAGAGCTTATTTTAATGCTTTCAGATAATTTAAAACATGTGTTATATGAAAGTAATGCTAAAACTATTTCACTTGAGAAAGAGCTTCAGTTTTTAGATAATTATATTAAGTTTCAACGCATTAGAACCGAAGGTGTAAAACAGATTTTTTATAAAACAGAAGTTCATTCTAATAGTGTGAAAATTGCACCTTTATTATTAATTACTATAATAGAAAATGCCTTTAAACATAGTACATTAAATAGCGATATTTCTATTGGTATTACTGAAGAGCATGGTGTTTTAGAATGTGTTTGTAGTAACGATTATAATAAAGAAAAAGTAAGTGCTACAGATTTTAAAATAGGTTTACAAAATTTAGAAAAACGATTACAATTAATATATAAAGACAACTATAGTTTCGATATTAAAAAGGCCGAACAATTTGTTGTGACTTTAAAATTAAATTTAAAATAAACGTTGTCAGTTCGAGTGAAATTGCTTTTTCGCAATTTTGTATCGAGAACCTTTAAAAGACTTCTCGATACAATTTTTTCATGCTTCAAAAATCACTCGAAGTGACATAAACATTAAACAATGACCTGTATAATAATAGAAGATGAAATTCCGGCTCAAAACATTCTAAAAAACTTTTTAGGTAAGCTGCCCAACGTGGAGTTAAAAGGCGCTTTTCAGTCGGCTACCGAAGCACGTTCGTTTTTAAAAAATGAAACTGTAGATTTTGTTTTTTTAGATATTAATTTGCCAGATATTTCAGGAATAGATTTTATTAAAACTATAAAAAATCCACCTGCTATAATAATGACAACTGCTTATCCTGATTATGCAGCAGAGAGTTTCTCTTTAGAAACAATTGTAGATTACTTAGTGAAACCATTTTCGTTTGATCGGTTTTTAAAAGCCATTAATAAAGCTGAAAAATTTATTGATAAATCACAAAACACTTCCGAAGAAACCAATAGTGAAATCTTATTTTTAAACGTAGATAAAACACATCATAAGGTTATTGTAGATGATATTTTGTTTTTAGAAAGCGATAGAAATTATATTACAATAGTTACAAAAACACAAAAGTTATCTTATATAGATTCACTTAAAAGTTGGGTTGAAAAACTACCAGAAACCAATTTTATTCAAATTCATAAATCGTTTATTATAAACAGTAACTGTGTGGATAAAATAGCTGGCAACACCATCTATATTGGTAGTAACAAATTACCAATAGGGAGAAGCTTTAAGCAAGAGTTATTAAAACGATTAAAAATTACTTAAGTCTAACTTCATTAAAGAATCTAGCTGTCTTTCGCTACCTAAATAAAAAGCATGAGTGTCGAATTGTTTAAAGCATAAGCGCTCGTAAAAACGAATTGCATTTTTGTTTTTACTCCAAACGCCTAACCATAAAAAGGAAGCGTTATGGGTTTTAGCTTGTGCAATTATTTCATTTAAAAACAGTTTCCCAAGTCCTTTATTCTGAAATTGAGAAAGTATATAAATGCGTTCTAATTCTATCGATTCTTGCTCGTAGATTTCATTTTGAGCATCTTTTACATTCAATTTAAAGTAACCAATAATTTGTTCTTCCGCGTAAGCGAAATAAAAAGTAGAATTAGGGTTTAATAGCTCCTTTTCTATTTGTTTTTTACTAAATGCTTTTTCTATGTAACTGTTAAATTCTTCTGGATTGTTAAGTGATCCAAAAGCATCAATAAACGTAGATTTAGAAATTGCTGTAAGTGTTTCTAAATTACTTAAATCGCATTTTTTATAGTTTATAATCATATAATTAAAGGTTCTCGATACAACGTTCCTTCGTTACGCCACTCGAACTGACAACTAGTTATATTTTAATATAACGTTTGTCATTTCGAGTGATTTTTGAAGCATGAAAAAACTGTATCGAGAAGCTAATAATTTACTTCTTTTTAGGATGCACCAATTTCATCTCATCAATCAATCTAGTAGCTCCTGCAAATTTATCTACAATAAATAGCACGTAACGCGCATCTACCATAATGTTTCGGCAAATTTCTGGATCGTAATTCATGTCACTCATTGTACCTTCCCAAACACGATCAAAATTTAAACCAACAAGGTTTCCATGTGCATCTATTGCAGGACTTCCTGAATTTCCACCAGTAGTATGGTTTGTTCCTAAAAAGCAAACTGGTACTTTTCCATTTTTGTCTGCATATTGTCCGTAATCTTTAGCGTCGTAAAGTTCAAGTAATTTCTTTGGTACATCAAACTCATAATCATCTGGTACAAATTTTTCAATCACACCATCAAGGTAACTTACAGGTTGATAATACACAGCATCTCTTGGTGCGTAACCACGAACTTGACCATAAGTAACACGAAGCGTACTGTTAGCGTCTGGAAAATAGCGTGCATCTGGTAATGCTTCCATTAAGGCAGTCATGTACTTAGTTTGTAATGCGGTTATTACTTCGTTTTTTTCTTGAAATTGAGCATCAATATTTTTATAATAATCTTCAATAATTGGCTTAGCATATTTGTAAGCAGCGTCTTTATTTAGTTTTTTTAATATACTTTTTTGGTCGCCTTCAAATAAAGTTAAAGTAGATTCTAAACTAGTAAAAGCAGTTCTGTCATAAATTGAAGCATCAATTTTAGACGAATACATTGGCATTACAGCTTTGTAAACACCTTTGTCTACAGTTGCATTAAAATTCTTATGAATTCCTTTTAATCTTGATATTGTTGATTCTTTTGCACGTTCAAAGTTATCTTCGTTAGCAATAATTGCAGCTTCCATTTGGTAGGCTCTAAATGTCATTTGCATTAACTCGTTGGTTACAATAAATACTTCAATAAAGTTTCTACGTTTAATGTTTACAGCTGAGAAGTCTTTGTAAAGCTTATCGAATTCAGGAAGGATATTCCCGTATTTATTAACCAAGTCTTTATTTTTTAAAGCAGTTGTAAATTCGGTTTCAAACTTGCGACGATTTGCAACAGCTTTACTTTTTTCAATACCTAAATTCTCACCAATCCACTTTTTCCATGCATTAGCAATTCTAGCTTGTTTAGATGCGTATTTAATACGTACATCATCACTAGATTTCATTGCAGCATCAATCACTTTTAAAGCCGCTTCGCGAATGGCAATATTACTAGGATTAAATTCTTTTGTAATATGCTCGATAGCAGCAGCTGGTAAATACTCGTTTGTACGTCCTGGAAAACCAAAAACAAGTGTAAAGTCGCCTTCTTCAATACCATCTAAAGAAATTGGTAAAAAATGTTTTGGCTTATATGGCTTGTTGTCTTTGCTATATTTTGCAGGTCTGTTATTTTCATCTGCATAAATTCTAAACATAGAAAAATCTCCTGTATGTCTTGGGAAAACCCAATTGTCTGTATCACTACCAAATTTCCCAATACTTGTTGGTGGAGCACCAACTAATCTAATATCTTCAAAACGTTCTGTTACAAATAAAAAGTACTGATTACCTTTATAAAAAGACTTTACTTTCGTGTCTTCCCAAGCTTCTTTAGTAGCTGCGCCTTCAACAGTATTACTGTTTTTACTAATTTGAGACTGTTTTTCTTTCTCACTCATAGTGTCTGTTACGCCAGATAATACTTGAGAGGTTATATCTTCAATACGCACTATAAATTCTATAAAAAGACCTTCGTTTGGTAATTCGTCTTCCAGATTCATTGCCCAAAAACCATCTTTTAAATAATCGTTTTCTAAAGATGAATGTGCTTGTATTTGCCCAAACCCACAATGATGATTGGTTAAAATTAATCCTTGATCACTTATTATTTCACTAGTGCAGCCTCCATTAAAATGGCCAATAGCATCTTTTAAACTTGAGTTATTAACGTCATAAATATCTTTAGCAGTTAATTTACTACCAAGATTTGTCATTTCGTCTTCGTTCATGCCCTCTAAAAGTGAAGGAATCCACATACCACCTTGTTGAGCGGAAACGTTAATTGTAATAAATAGTAAAATGAATTTTAAAAATTTCATAGTTGTTCTGTTTTTTTAATAGTCTCAAATATAAAAAATTGAGTGCTAAAAATTGTTAAAATGAAGCAATAAATAAGATGTTATCTACAAATATTAATCTGAGTAGCTCTCCTCTTGTTGCAAGCTGAGTAATGAATTCATATTCTTTTAAAGAATTTGAAGATAGAGGAGTTAATTCATGTTTTTAAATCAAACTATATAAGGGCTTACTAAAGCTACATTTGCACAAGTCTCCTTTCTCGCAAGCTATCCGAGTTTCATTAAAACGAAACATCATTATCCTTCAACCGAAGGAGGGAACTATAAACATTATAATTTTCTAGTTATATTTATAAAATGAAACACCAGTCTAAGCTTCCAAACGTAGGCACCAACATTTTCTCTGTAATGAGTATGTTAGCAAATAAGCACAATGCTATTAATTTATCTCAAGGGTTTCCTAACTTTAAAAGTGACCAAAAACTTATAGATTTAGTATCTCAAGCCATGAATTCCGGTTACAACCAATATGCGCCAATGCCAGGAAATATGGAGTTGAGAGAAGCCATTGCGAAGAAAATGGATTTATTATATAGTGCTACTTATAATCCAGAATCTGAAATAACAGTAACTGCTGGAGCAACACAAGCTATTTATACTATAATATCTACTTTTATAAGACCAAAAGACGAAGTGATAATTTTTCGCCCAGCTTATGATTGCTACGAACCAGCAATAGAACTTAATGGCGGAAAAACCATTTCTATACAATTAGAAGCTCCATATTATAAAGTGAATTGGGAAGCCGTAGCAACCTGTTTTTCTGCCAAAACAAAAATGATAATAATAAACACGCCACAAAACCCAAGTGGCTCTGTGTTTTCTAAAACTGATCTATTAGAACTTCAAAAACTAACAGAGAATACAAACTGTATAGTTTTAAGCGACGAAGTTTACGAGCATATTATTTTCGATGGTTTAGAGCATCAAAGTGTTTGTAAGTTCTCAGATTTGAAATCACGAAGTTTTATTACAGCTTCATTTGGTAAAACATTTCATAACACAGGATGGAAAGTTGGTTATTGCTGTGCTCCAAAAGAATTGATGGACGAGTTTAAAAAAGTGCATCAGTTTAATGTGTTTAGTGTAAATCATCCAACTCAAAAAGCATTAGCAGACTATTTAAAAGATCCAAATAACTATATGGGTCTTTCAGAGTTTTATCAATCCAAAAGAGACTTGTTTTTAAGTTTAATAAAAAATTCACGCTTCAAGTTTAAACCTGCAAAAGGAACGTATTTTCAGGTATTAGATTTTTCTGAAATTACACAAGTAAGTGATATTGAGTTTGCAAAACGATTAACAATAGATCATGGTTTAGCGTCAATACCATTATCGGTTTTTAACGATAATAATAAAGATGATAGGGTGTTGCGTTTTTGTTTTGCAAAAACAGATGAGACACTTAAAAAAGCAGCAGAAATAATTAATAATATATAGCAATAATATTATTTTGGCAAAATATTTGATTAATAAATTGTAACTAAAATAACAAAACAAATAATAATGAAAAATGTAATTTTACTAGCTTTCTTTTAGGATTAAACTTTAGTATTAGTGCACAAGAAGTTTTAAGTAATGGAAAGACTTACCAAGTTGTAAAGAGTGAAATTCTTTTAGATGGAGAAGATGTGTCTTCAACTTTTACCGAAGACCAAAAAGTTGAAATGTTTAAGCAAGCAGAAAAAGTAACCGACGCTGTTAAAATGAAAGAAGATGCTATTGAGAAAGCTAAAGAAGAAGTAGAGAAGCAGGAAAAGGAATTAAAAGCAAAAGAGAAGGAAGAAAAAAAGTTAAAAAAAGTAGAAAAGAGTAGAGAAAAAGAGCTTAGAAATGCTGAAAAAACACAGATAAAAGCAGAAAAAGAGAAGAAAGCAATAGAAAAAGAGCTAAAAAAGAAAGAAAAGGCTGAAAACAAGAGGGAATCTGCTGAGAAGAATGTTAGTAAAGCTAAAGATCGATACGAGTCTCAAAAGAAGAAATTCGAAAAGCTTAAAAGAAAAGGTAAGCTTTCACCAGGCTACCATGAAAAGTGGGAGAAGAAATTCGAAAAGCTAAGAAGTAATATAGCTAAAGCAGAAAAGCGTTTAGGTAAGCTTTAAATATGTTAGAAATTTTTAAATGTCGTATTAAGAAATAAATATTTTTTAATACGACATTTTGGTTTTAAATTGTAATCATTATGAATGAAAATTTTAAAATAGCGATAGTACAATCTAATTTAGTTTGGGAGAATGCGGTACAAAATCGCATTAACTTTCAAACTAAAATAGATGCTATTGTTGAGTATGTAGATCTTATTGTTTTGCCAGAAATGTTTACTTCTGGTTTTAACATGAATGCTAAAGCCATTGCTGAAACTATGAAAGGAGAAACGGTTGCTTGGATGCAAGACTTGGCCAACCAAAAACGAACAGCAATTGTTGGGAGTATTGCTGTTTTAGAAAATGATAAGTATTATAATAGATTACTATTTGTAAAACCAAATGGCGAAATATTACAGTATAATAAAAGACATAGCTTCTCACTCGCAGGTGAAGATAAAGTCTTTACTGCAGGAGCTAAAAAAGTAATTATTGAGTATAATGGCTGGAGTATTTGTCCGCAAGTATGCTACGATCTTCGTTTTCCTGTTTGGGCTAGAAATACAGAAGATTACGATGTATTGCTTTATGTTGCTAATTGGCCAAAACAAAGAATTGCAGCTTGGGACGCTTTATTAAAAGCACGTGCAATTGAGAACATGAGTTATTGTGTTGGTGTAAACAGAGTAGGATTAGATGGCAATAGTTATGAATATCCTGGGCATTCTGCAGTTTACGATGTTTTAGGTAAAAAACTAACTACCGAAAACAGCAATAAAGAAGTCACTGAAATTGTAACATTAAATAAATCTCACATCGAAAAAAACCGAAGACATTTAGGGTTTTTAAACGATAAGGATTCTTTTAATCTAACAATTTAAGTGTTGTAATTTCATCGAAACCAGCAGTGCCTTCAATAACATCTGGATGATAACTTACGCGTTCTGGTTGGATACCTTTTAAGTAATCTCCAGTATCGTATTTCCCGTTTTTATTAGTATCGTAAATTACACGTAAAAAGAAATTTTTAGGATCTAAAAAGTTAAAATCTACAGGTTGTGCTTTTTCAATGTATTGTTCTGCAATGACTTCATATTTAGAATCTGTAAGCTGAACAATTACAGGATATTTTGCATTTACCAATATAATTCTAGAGTTAAAGTATTTGTATTCAGTTTGCGTTTTAACGCTGTAATTAAGTGTGTCGTTTGTGTTATTAAACAAATCGGTTAAAGCATATGGAAGCACTTGTATTTTATACTGGTTATCTACCGTTTTATTAAACTTAAGAGCGTAGCTGTTTTTTAAGCTATTATACTCCGTTTTAAAATCTACTAAAGCCGAATCTTTATCGCGAATTGCAATTTTATTTTCATCTATTTTTTCAAAAGGAATATTGGCAGTAATAAAAAAATCTTTTTCTACACCAATAGTGCCTTTTGGATCGGAATTTACTATTAGAGAATCGCGCTCTTTGTCTTTTATTCTTACTGTAAACGTGTCTATAACTTTACGATTAGTGACTTTAAAAATTAAAGAATCGACCGTCAATTTCGGATTGTAGTAGTACAAAAGCGAATCGGTTTTTTCATCTTTATAATAACGACCTTTAAAACTATCTATTACTTTCGAGAGTAATTCTATTTTAGTGTTTTTGTAATCGCCTTCGTATCCAAAAATTATTTTTTCGCCAGCAACTAAGCTTGGTTTTGAAGCTCTGTAGTTTGGTGCTTCAGCAAATAATTTAAGCTCAAAAGTTTTAGATGTGTCTTGAGGTAGTGTTATTGGTGTTTCATAAAATGCTATTTTTTCATTTTTTTGCTGAAACTTATTATCTCCGTTTTCATCTTTTAAGGCGCGAAGCATATATTTACCTGCTTTTATATTTTCAATTTTAAAATTTGTTGTACTGTCTAGTGTATTAGTAATATAATTTGGCTCTCTTTTATATAGCAACGAATCAGAATAAGTAGAATCCATTTCATATAAAGCAACCGAAACAAAATCATCAACTTCAGGATTTAAAGCATCTTTAATATTTCCTTTTACAGAAAGTGAATCTATATAGGATCCTGTTGAAAAAACATATCTGTAATATTTAAATGGGTTTTCCTCGTTGTTATCCACAATACTATTTCCAAAATTAAAGGCATACGTAGTATTTGGTTGTAGTGTGTCGAAAATTTTAATTGTAATATATTTACTAGCAGAACCAAGAGGTGTAATGTCTGGTTGCGTTTTCATTGGTGGTGAAATAACGAGTTGCTTCGTAAGGTTTTTAGTTTTTATATACTCATCGAAATAAATTCGAATCTCTTTACTATTAAAATTAGTAGTGTAATTTTCTGGGATAGATTTAACAATAACAGGTGGTAAAATATCTTTTTCTCCACCATCTGGTGTACCTCTATTGGCACAGCTAGCAATAATTAGCGTAATAGAAATAAAAAATAAAAAATTGTAAAACCCGTTTTTCATGCTTGAATTTATTGTTCGCAAAATAACAACATATTTGTAAAGTAACACAAATAGTGTTCTATTAAACGTAGTATTTATAAAGAATTTAACATAAAACCTACAGTCTTAAGCAATTGCCATTGTAGCAATACTGATTTTTATGTTTTCGGCTTTGTTTAACTCTAGTATGCAGGCTTCTAAAGTTGCTCCAGTAGTAATGATATCGTCTACTAAAAGAATGTGTTTTCCTGCTATTTTTTGTTTGTTAGATAGTGCAAACGTATCGTTTTTACCTGTCCAACGCGAAAACCTATTTTTGGTAACTTGAGATTTTGTATTTGTTACTTTAATTAATATATCGTCTATATATTGAGCTTGTAAAGCAGTTGCTATTTCTTCGCCAAACTTAGTGACTTGGTTGTAGCCTCGACTTCTCAATTTCTTTTTGTGTAAAGGTACAGGAATAACAATATCTATGGAAGAATAGTCTTCGCAATCACTTAGTTCTGCACCTAACCAAGTGCCTAATAAAGCGCCAACTTGTTGCTGTTCTTTATACTTTAATTGATGTATTAGCTGTTGTGTAATCCCTTTTTTTTCGAACCGTAGTAAAGCTGTTGCAGTTTCAATTTTAGCTCTTCCATAAAACAATTTTGAAATAAAGTTGTCTTGAGTTAAATGATAATTTGTTAATGGTAGTTTATGTCTACAAGTTGTACATAAGTGTTTTTCGTTATCAATTAGTTGTAATTGACACGTTAAGCAAACTTTTGGAAAGAATAGGTTTACAAGAGCTTTAAGCATTTCAAGCTCTAAAGTAAGCTAAGTATTTGTTTTTTAGATGTATTATCTTTTTTATTATAACTTCAACAATTAAATTATCGTTTCATCGATTTTAATCATCAATCAAAATCTATTTATTTAGTTTTGATGATTAATTAAATTAAGATGATAGTTAACCCTCAATTATTTAACTATAGATTAATTATTGGTTCATTGGTTATAGCAATTGTAATTCTAGGCTCTTTTAGCTACACGAGTTACAATATTTTAAAAGAAAATCAGGTGTTTATTGAACAAGAAAAAATTCTTGTTGAAAGTGAATTATCCGAAATGATTTCAAGTTACGACGCAGTAGATGTAAAAAGTGCCTTTATTGCGAAACAATTAGAAGAGACAAAATCTAAAATTTCAAGAATTTTAGATTCTGTAAAACTTATAAAACCCAATGCGTCTTTAATATCTAAATATAGAGCACAAATAAAAGTGCTTAAGCAAGAGAATGTGCAAATATTGGCCTTAGCAGATAATTTGGCAGCCGAAAACACTTCACTTAAACAGCAAACTAAGGAAATTACAAGTCACTTAGTCGAGACTAAAACTATTGCGAATACACTTAAAACAAAAAACGAAACACTTGCAGAAACAAATCTCCATTTAAAAGAAGATTTAGAGAAAGCAAAGCAATTAATCGTTACAAATATTGTTGCTAAAGGCGTAAAAAGAGTAACATCTTCTAATAGAATTGTAAATACCAGAAACGTAAATAAAACAAATAAATTTCAAGTTTGTTTTACACTTGCTAAAAACGAGTTACTCCAAAAAGGGAGAAAAGAACTCTATATTCAAGTGTTAGATTCTAAAATGAATGTTGTTGCAGATAAAGGCACATTAAATTTCGGAAAAACATCTTTAATATATTCTGCTATTGAAACAGTAGATTATAATAACGAAGATATGGATATCTGCTCTTTAATAGATAAGGGAACAGAAAAGCTAACAAAAGGGGCTTATTTTATAAGTGTATTTTACCAAGGAAAAAAATTAGGAAGAACAACCATAGAATTAGAATAAGAATATCCTTTAATATTATTAGAAAAACCATTCCATATTTGGAATGGTTTTATATTTTTGTAGTTATGGCAAATCAAGACGATCAATTTAAAAAAGTAATCTCTCATGCAAAAGAGTATGGTTACGTATTCCAGAGTAGTGAAATTTACGATGGACTTAGTGCAGTTTACGATTACGCACAAAATGGAGCAGAATTAAAGAAGAACATTCGCGATTATTGGTGGAAAGCCATGGTGCAAATGCACGACAATATTGTTGGTATCGATTCAGCAATATTTATGCATCCAACCACTTGGAAAGCCTCTGGACACGTAGATGCCTTTAGTGATCCATTAATAGATAATAAAGATTCTAAAAAAAGATATCGTGCAGATGTTTTAGTTGAAGACTATTGTGCTAAAATTGAAGCTAAAATTGATAAAGAAGTTAAAAAAGCAGAAAAACGTTTTGGCGATACTTTTAATAAAGATGAATTTATAGCGACTAACGGAAGAGTTCTTGGTTATCAAGAAAAAATTGATAGCATTTTAAAGCGTTTAGGAAAATCTCTAGAAGCAGAAGATTTAGCAGATGTTAAAGCATTAATAGAAGAGCTAGAAATAGCTGATCCTTTAAGCGGAAGTCGTAATTGGACAGATGTTAAGCAGTTTAACCTAATGTTTGGTACTAAGTTAGGAGCAAGTGCAGAAACAGCAATGGATTTATACTTACGTCCAGAAACAGCACAAGGTATTTTTGTAAACTTCTTGAATGTGCAAAAAACAGGAAGAATGAAAATTCCTTTTGGTATTGCACAAACTGGAAAAGCTTTTAGAAATGAAATTGTTGCAAGACAATTTATTTTCAGAATGCGTGAGTTTGAGCAAATGGAAATGCAATTTTTTATCAAACCAGGAACACAACAAAAATGGTTTGAGCATTGGAAAGAAACGAGAATGAAATGGCACCTTTCTTTAGGGATGGGAGAAGATAACTATCGTTTTCATGACCATGAGAAATTAGCGCATTATGCAGATGCTGCAACAGATATTGAGTTTAAATTCCCTTTTGGGTTTAAAGAATTAGAAGGAATACATTCTCGTACAGATTTCGATTTAAAAGCACACGAAGAATTTTCTGGTAAAAAACTGCAATATTTCGATCACGAAGAAAATAAAAGTTACACACCTTATGTTTTAGAAACTTCTATTGGTTTAGACAGAATGTTTTTAGCAGTATTCTCTAATGCCTTAATGGAAGAAGAGCTAGAAAATAATACAACAAGAACAGTTTTAAAATTACCAGCAGTTTTAGCTCCTGTAAAAGCAGCCGTTTTTCCTTTAGTAAAAAAGGATGGCTTACCAGAAGTAGCAAAAGAAATTATTGAAGATTTAAAATGGGATTTTAATGTATTCTATGATGAAAAAGATGCAGTAGGAAAACGTTATAGAAGGCAAGATGCTAATGGTACACCTTTTTGTATTACTGTAGATCACCAAACTTTAGAAGATAAAACAGTTACTATTCGCCACAGAGATACTATGGAGCAATCTCGTGTTAAAATTGAAGATTTAAAAGATATAATTAAAGCTGAAGTTGATGTTAAGCATTGGCTAATGCGCATGAAGTAATCTATTTCTTTGTTTGCGCTGAATTGACTTCAGTAAAATAAATGATTTAAAATAAATGCCCAAACTGGTAAGTTTGGGCATTTTTATATGTACACGTTTTAGATTAGAATCTATAGCCTAAGTTAAAACCAAATTTGCCAACTAATTGGGTACTGGTGTTTTGGTTATTAAATAAATTTCTTCCAAGCCCTCCATTAAGTTCAAAAACAAATCCGCTTTTTGAAACCCATTTACCTCCTAAACCAAAACCTAGAGCAAAATCTGAAACGTTTTTACTTCTAAAAGAATTAGAGCCACCACCTATTAAAGCCTCTCTTTCTTCAATAGAGTTTAACATTCCAAAACCTTCCACAAAAAAACCAGCTGCATATTTTTCGCCAAAAAAGATTCTGTAATATGGAGAGATATAATAATTTAATCTAGTGTCTAGATTTTCTTTGTCAAAAGGAAAAAGAACAGAGATGCCAGCAGAAGACTCTTTATTAAGATTTCTTTCGTAAACAGCTTCAAAAGCTCCAGCTAAAAGCATAACACCATTAAGTTTTAATTCGTTATGTTTTTCATAGTTAACAGTTGTTTTAATTTCTTCTTGTGCTTTAACAGTGATTATTGAAAACAATAAAGTAGAGAATATCAATAATTTTTTCATTTATAAGGTGGTTTAGTTTATTAATAGGTGCCAATGTCTAGAAAAGGTTGCTTACAAAGATGTTAAATTTTCATAAAAAACGGACTTTAAATTGTGCGTATCTGGTGTGTATGGTTTTGTTAATTTTCCTTGTAAGCCAGCAAACGCAAAGCATTTAAAACTACAATAACAGTCGAGCCTTCATGAAATAAAACGGCTAAACCAATATTGGTTAGTCCAAAAATAGTAACAGGAACTAGTATGGCTACAACACCTAAGCTTATAAAAATATTTTCTTTTATAATCCGTTTGGATGCTCTACTTAATCCAATAACAAACGGTAGATTTTCAATTTTATCAGACATTAGTGCAACATCTGCAGTTTCTAAAGCTACATCACTTCCCGCAGCTCCCATTGCAACACTAACTGTGCTTAAGGCCATTGCTGGAGCATCGTTTACGCCATCGCCAACCATTGCTATTTTTCCATCTGTTGCTAATAAGTTTTTAATAGCAGCAACTTTATCCTCAGGCAGTAAGTTTCCTTTTGCTTCTGTTAAACCAATTTGCTTTGCAATAGCATTTCCAACATTTTGATGGTCTCCAGTTAGCATAATCATACGCTTTATCCCAATTGCTTTTAGTTTTTTAAGCGTATCTGCTGCTGTTTTTCTTGGTACATCCATCACGCTTAAAACACCTATAATTTCTTTTTTAAAAGCCACTAACATAACCGTATGTCCGTTTTGTAAAAGACTGTCCATTTGTGTGGTTATAGAATTTGCAACAGCAATACCTTCATCTTGCATCAATTTTAAATTACCAATAAAAACGGAAGCATTTTCGTATTTAGCCGTAATTCCTTTTCCTTGAATGGCTTTAATGTTTGTAGCAGTGTTTTTATAACTAATGTTATGTAGTTTTGTAATGTCTTTTGCTATAGCTTTTGCGAGTGGATGATTACTTAAGCTTTCTACTTCTAAAACTATTTGTAGAAATTTATTTTCTTCAAAATTATTTAGAGCAATAACGTTGGTTAGCTTCGGTTTCCCTTCGGTTAAAGTTCCTGTTTTATCAAATGCAATGGTGGTAATGCTTCCTAAATCTTCTAACGCTTTCCCGCCTTTAATTAAAACACCTTTTTGTGCTGCTCGCGCAATTCCGCTAAGTACAGCACTTGGTGTGGATATTGCTAAAGCACAAGGACTGGCAGCTACTAAAACGGTTATTGCTCTGTATAAACTTTCGTTAAATGTTTCGTTTATAATTAGATAAGCAAAACATAAAATTATGACAACAATTATTACAATTGGAACATACCATTTTTCAAATTTTTTGGTTAAACGTTGCGTTGGTGATTTCTGCGTTTCTACCTCACTCACCATTTTAATTAATCGAGCAACTGTAGAGTCTTGACTTAGTTTTAAAACATGCACTTCAATGCTGCTATCTCCATTTATGGTGCCAGTAAAAGCTATATGTTTTTTATCTATATGTTTAAATTCTGGTAAATTTTCTGTTGAGGCAATTGCAGATTTATCTACAGGCATACTTTCTCCAGTAATAGGTGCTTGATTTACACTACTATTTCCAGTTACAATAACGCCATCTGCGGCTATTTTGGTGTTAGGTTTAACAACAATTACATCTCCAATTTTTAAATCTTCAATGGGTGTTTCTGTTATTTGATGTCCTTTTTTAACTAATGCTGTTTTAGGAGATAAATCACTTAAAGCTTCAATAGATTTTTTAGCTTTATTCATAGCATAATGTTCAAGTGCATGACCTAAACTAAATAGAAACAGAAGTAAAGCACCTTCAGCCCAACTACCAATATAAGCTGCGCCAATTGCAGCAGCAATCATTAAAAAATCTATATCAAAACTACCTTTACGTATTTTTTTAAAGGCTTCAATTGATATAAAATAGCCGCCAAAAAAGTATGCGATTATGTAACTGCTTAATGATGTCCAATCTGGAAAATTGCTTAGTTTTTTAATAGTAAAGCCAAGCACTAAAAAAATACCACAAAGTATAGCAAAATAGAGTTCTGTTTTTTTACCAAAAATGAGGTTAGGACTATGGTTGTGTACTTCCATTTTATGAGTATTCATTTATTTTATGTAACTATTAATGACTGTGCTCACTTTCGTTATCATTTAGTAGCATGCTTGTACCTTTAACCAAAACTTGTTTATCTTTTAAGGTCGCTATATTTAAAATTTCTACATTAGTTTCTGTTTGCTTTCCAAGCTCTAATTTAATCTTTTCTAATTGAAATCCCTCACCATGTTGTTCTTCTAAAATTAAAACAAAATGGTCGTCACCAATTTCTATTATAGCTTCTTTTGGTAAGCCTAATCCTTTTTTGCTGTCAATAATAATATCGGCATCCACAAACATGCCTACTATAAAGTTTTCCTTGTCGTTATCTACATGTCCATGTACTTTTACACGTCGTGTTTGCTCGTCAATTGTAGTACCAACTAAATGCACCTCTGCTTCGTATTTTTTGTTTGAAGCTTCAGGTATTTTAAATTCGATTTTTTGATCTTTTTTAATTTTCATAATATCCTTTTCAAAAACAGATAATTCTAAATGAATATGATCAATATCTATAATTTCCATAATCACATCACTTGGCGAAACATACGTGCCGTTACTTACGTTAACCTTAGTGATATGGCCATTTATTGGAGCATACAAGTTTATAGTTGAAGAAATTCGGCCTTGTTCCACAGTGCTAGGATTAAGATTTAGCATTTGTAGTTTTTTACGTAATCCGTTATAATGTGCTAAGTTACTTTTGTAAGCGCTTTTGGCTTTTAGATAGTTTTTTTCTGAAGTAATTTTTTCGTCAAACAGAGTTTTTTGTCTCGTGAATTCCGATTTTAAATAGCTTAATTGCTCTGAAACTTCTAAATAGTTTTGCTGAATCTCAACAAATTCTGTGTTTTCTAAAGTAACTAAAAGCTGCCCTTTTTTTACTTTGTCTCCAATTAATAGTGGTGTTTTGGTAATATAACCACCATTAAAAGTAGTGACGCTAGATTTATTATGCGGTGGCACATCTATCATTCCGTTTACTTTTACAGTTTCGTTAAAATTGTATTCTGTTAACGTTCCAAAAGCCATTTTTTCACCTTCAAATTGTGCTTTGGTTATAATTATTTCATTATTATGTGTTTCCGTTTCAGGAATTGCTGTGTCTTTTTTTTCTGAATTTCCGCAGGCTGCAAAAAGCATTGAAAATAGTACTATATATATGTTTTTCATGTGTTATTATTTTTAATGGTAACATGTTGTTCGAAATTAATCATTTAGTTAAATGAGGAACTTTTTAACATGCTCGTTTCTTCTTTATAATGTTAAGTGATTGATGGTAATAACCGTTTGGTTGTATTGGTTTAATTGCTCTAAATAATTAAGCTGAATATCTTTTGCCGTTTCTAAACTTTGAATGTATTGAAAGAAATCAATCTCACCTTCCTTAAAGGTTCTGTTTGCTGTTTTTATAATTTCTTCGGAAAGTGTTTGTCCTTGTGTTTTATAATAGGTTATAGCTTCTTCATATTGCTGAAGCTTTGCCAATAAGGATTGGTGTTCTGCGTTTAATTGCGCTTTGTAATCTTGCTTTTGCTCAACAATCACTTCTTGTGCAATTTTTGAAGCTTTAATTTTCGAGCGTTGACCACCAAACAGAATAGGGATTTTAAGACCTAATTGATAACCTTTAATATTATCGTTTAAACCATCGTTGGTTCCTTGAAAATATTCAGCATTGAGATCTGGTAATAAGTTTTGCTTCTCTAATTTGGTTTGTGCTTTCTGATAATTAATAGAGGCATCGAAAACCGATAAGCCAACATTTTGATTCACCGATAAACTCTCTATTTCTAGTTTTTCAAGTAAACCATCTGCAATAGTAATAGAATCTACTTGCACTACTTTTTTAAGATGCGCTGTAGATAATTTTACTTCTTGAAGTACTTGTTTATAAAGCGTTTCTAATTGTTTTTGTTTGGATTGTGCTGTAATCATTTCTAAGTAATTAGTTTCACCCAAATCAAACCTTCGTTCTGCTTTTCTTGCAAATTCTTGATAGAGGCTATCTAGATATTTATAGTTTTCTGCTTTATTCTTCGCATAGCTTAATTGATAATAATTAGTATAGACTTGCTTTTTGATGTATTGTAACTGCAAGCTGTAATTAGCTTCTTGTACACTTACTTTAGATTGGTTTAATTTCTTTTCTGCAAAATAAACTGTCGGAAATTTAAAGTTTTGCGAGATTCCAAAAACCTTAAGAGGCTTATTGTTTACAGCTAAATTGCTTTCGTCATAATTATAATATATATTGGTTTTGTCGAAAGTAAAAGCAGAACGAACAAACATATTTGCTTGATCAATTTTTAGATTTTCAGCTTTTAAACTCGCGTTGTTTTCTATTGCTAATTCTAAAGTTTCGTTTATTGTTAATGGTTTATTTTGCGCTTGAATATTAAATGTTAGCAGTAAAATAATAATTGTTGTAGCTGTTTTTTTCTTCATTTTAAAGTCTTTTTTTTCTTCAAACCAAGCGTACAAAACAGGTAAAACTACTAAGGTTAATAAAGTTGCAGTAACCAATCCTCCAATAACGACTGTTGCCAAAGGACGTTGCACTTCTGCTCCTGCATTTGTAGAAATAGCCATTGGTAAAAAACCTAAAGCAGCAGCAGCTGCAGTTAATATAACAGGGCGCAAACGTTCGCTTGTTCCTCTTTTAATCCGTTCGTTAATGTTGGTGATGCCTTGAGATTTTAATTCTTTAAAATGTTCTATTAATACAATTCCGTTTAAAACGGCAATTCCAAACAATGCTATAAAGCCAACACCAGCAGATATACTAAATGGTAAATCTCTAAACCAAAGCAACAATACACCACCAACAGCAGATAGCGGAATAGCAGAGTAAACAATAAGTGCTTCTTTTACAGAGTTAAAAGCGAAATAAAGCAAGATAAAAATTAGTAATAAGGCAATAGGAACTGCTACTATTAATCTGTCTTTTGCACTTTGTAAATTTTCAAACTGTCCACCATAGGTAATACTATAGCCAGCTGGTAATTTTAGTTTGCTGTCTATTATGTCTTGAATGTCATGAACCACAGATTGTAAATCTCGATTCCTCACATTTACACCAACTACAATACGTCTTTTTGTATCATCACGCGATATTTGAGCAGGTCCAGTTGTATAGCTTATTTCGGCTAATTCGCTAAGCGGAATTTTATTTCCACTTGGTGTATCTACGTATAAGTTTTGAAGACTTTCTATGTTTTTTCTATTATTCTCTTGTAAACGAAGCACTAAATCGAAGCGTTTTTCACCTTCAAAAACATTTCCAACTGTTGCACCAGCAAATCCCATGGAGATAACACTGTTAACATCAGAAATATTGAGTCCGTAACGTGCAATTTTACTTCTATTAAATTTCACGCTCATTTGTGGTAAGCCTTCTACCTTTTCAACAGAAAAATCTGTAGCACCTTCCACGTTTTCAATGAGTTCTTTAATTTCATTTGCTTTATTAGCTAAAACGGCTAAATCTTCCCCAAAAATTTTAATAGCAACATCTGCTCTAACACCTGTAACTAACTCGTTAAATCGCATTTCTATGGGTTGTGTAAACTCAACTTCCATTCCTGGAATTACGGATAAGGCTTCTTTAAATTTATCGGCTAATTCATCTTTGTTTTTCGCAGACGTCCATTCGTTTTTTGGTTTCAGTTTTATAATAACATCACTTTGTTCCATAGACATAGGGTCTGTAGGTACTTCTGCTGCACCAATCCTGCTGACTACTTGATCTACTTCTGGGAAATTATCTAACAATATTTGTTCAATTCTTGTTGTAATTTCAATAGTTTTTCCAAGCGAGGTTCCTGTTTTTAAAACAGGTTGAATAACAAAATCGCCTTCATCTAAAGTTGGAATAAATTCACCTCCCATTTTACTGAATACCCAAATACTAGAGGCTAATAAAATAGTAGAAAGAATGATTACTATTTTTTTACTACCTAAAGCCCAATTAATAATAGGTTGGTAAGCATTGTTTAGCCATCTCATTAGTCTAGCTGATATATTCTTGTCAGACAGTATGCTGGGTTTTAAAAATAACGAAGACACCACAGGAACATAGGTTAAGCACAAAATCATAGCTCCTATTAACGCGAAACTAAAGGTCATTGCCATGGGTTTAAACATTTTGCCTTCAATACCACTTAAAGAAAGAATTGGAATAAACACTATAAGGATTATTAATTGTCCAAAAATGGCAGAGTTCATCATTTTTGAAGCACTTTTTAGTGTTATTTGGTCAATTTCAGCTTGTTTTTTGTTTTTGCTTATTCCAGAAAGATGTGCCGATTTGGACATGATTTGAAACGCAATAAACTCGACAATAATAACTGCGCCATCTATTATAATTCCAAAATCGATTGCACCTAAACTCATTAAATTTGCATCCACACCAAATTGACGCATAAGAATAATAGCAAATAATAAACTTAAAGGAATCACGGAAGCAACTACTAAACCAGAACGCCAATTACCAAGTAGTAACACCACTACAAAAATGACGATTAAAGAGCCTAGTATTAAGTTTTCGGCAACCGTAAATGTTGTTTTTCCAATCAGTTCACTACGTTCTAAAAAGCCATTAATATAAACGCCTTCTGGCAATGTGCTTTGTATCGAGGCAACACGTTCTTTTACGGTGTCGATGACCTCTTTAGAATTCCCATCTTTAAGCATCATAATTTGACCTAATACTTTTTCGCCTTCACCATTTCCAGTTATTGCTCCAAAGCGCGTCGCGCTACCAAAACCAACTTTGGCAATGTCTTTAATATAGATTGGTGTACCATCGTTTTTTACAACAATGTCTTCAATGTCTTTTAGTGAACCCACTAAACCTTCACCACGAATAAAAAAAGCTTTGTCATTTTTTTCAATATAACCACCTCCAGAGACACTGTTGTTTTTTTCTAAAGCCTCATAAATCTCTGCAATAGAAATGTTCATGGCTGTTAGTTTGTTTGGGTTGATTGCAACTTCGTATTGTTTTAAAAACCCTCCCCAAGTATTAACTTCTACCACACCAGAAATTCCTGATAATTGGCGTTTTACTATCCAATCTTGAATGGTGCGTAAATCGGTTGTGGTATACTTGTCTTCATAACCAGGTTTTACATCTAAAATGTATTGATAAATCTCACCTAAACCTGTGGTTATTGGACCCATTTCTGGCGAGCCAAAACCTTCTGGTATTTGCTCTGAAGCAGATTTTATTTTTTCTGCAATAAGCTGACGTGGTAAAAAAGTACCCATATCATCATTAAATACAATAGTAACAACAGATAATCCGAATTTTGAAACAGAACGAATTTCTTCAACACCTGGCAAATTTGCCATTTCTAGCTCTACAGGATAGGTAATAAATTGCTCTACATCTTGTGTAGAAAGATTGCTAGAAGTTGTAATAACCTGCACTTGGTTATTGGTAATATCTGGTACTGCGCCAATTGGTATTTGGGTTAAAGAGAAAATACCAAAACCCACAATAAAGGCAGTAAATAAGAAAATAATCAGCTTGTTATTTAAGCTGAATTTGATAATGTTTGTTAACATAATTCATAATAATTTAAGAAATAATAAATGCCTATTTTGTAAAACAGGATTAAAATCTAAAATAAATTATGCGTATTTGGGCGGTTGAAAAATAGATGTTTTTTCCGAATCTGTTAGTGTTTCAGTATAATGAAAGTTAAAAGGAATTTCGATAAACTCGTAATAGGTAAATTCGAAATTATTAGCAACGCTTATAAAAGAAGTATTAATATGCGTGCACATGTGATGACCATCCTTAAATGGTAAGTCTTCATGTTCTTTGTGATTATTTTCGTGGGTGTCTCTAGCGTCTCCATAATGTTCAGCTAAAAACTGAAAAAACGTATCTCCATACATTTCTTCATGAAAATTGGCATGTTCTAGCAATACACTAAACTTAGAAATGTCTTCCAAGTTTATGTTGAAACTCTGAATGAGAATCAAAAATGAATATGTGATGGCTAAAATTTTGCTCATAATTAAATACAAATTTACAAAAATAGATTAGTCAATTGGTAACAAAGGTTACAAATGTCTTAAAAATAAGCTTTTAGTTGCACATTTCCGGTGTGGATGGTTTTACTAGTTTCTGTTTTCCTGCCATAATAGGTAAGATTCAAATCTAAAAACTTAGTAATTTTTTGTTGTGCTAAAACACTCCAAGTTAAGTTTTTTCCTGGTTGTAAACCTTCAAGCATTTGGTAGCCAACAGGTGAATTGGCATTGCCTTCGAAAGTGTTGGAAAACACATTAAACTCTCCAGAAATAGCAGACTTTACGTTTTTAGTAATAGCAAAAGAGAAGCCATATTTTTGTTGGTTTAAAGTTTCTAAATCACCAATAGTATTTCCTTTGTTTGTATATTGGTAGAAAACATCGAAACGTACATTATCATTTAATAAATAAGATAGTTTTGGGTTGAAGCGTTCTTCATCTATATTAAAATTTTTAGACACAAAGTTTTCACTTTCGCTTTCGTTTTTATCGAAACCTGCAAGAAAATTAGCGAGCCAACTTGTAGCAAATTTATGATTGAAATTTAATTGATGACTCTTTAAGCTATTTGCAATAAAGCCTACAGATAATACATTTCGAGATTGGTTGCTTAAATACGTGTAAGAGGTTGTATAATGTTGCTTTCCACGATTGTAACTTAATACATTTCTAAAATTAAGTTGAAGCCCTAATTGGTTGTCTTTATCGTTTTCAAACGGATTAATATTAAAAGCATTGCCTTCGCGTTTAATTTTTCGATCTATTAAATAACTACTTTGGTTGTAAAAGTGAGACAAGAACTTTTTGCTTTTACTCTCTTCGTTTATCCAATTTGCTGGATTTAAAGTTAATGCTTGGCTTAACCTGTTTTGATGTGTTTTTATAAAAACCTGATTAGGTAATAATACTCTAATATATTGACCTTGATCTTGAAACTGTGCTATTTCAAATTCTTCTAATTCTTGAATGCCATTGCCATTATAATCGTTCCAGGTATAAGCACCTTGACCAGGTTCCACTTCTACGTAGGTGAAATCTTGTTGCGCTAAGGTTCCCGAATTGGTTTCGAAAACGGTATTCCAATTTATAATATTTTTAAAAAATTGTTGACTAAATAGTAGCCTAGAATTTATGGATTGTTCGTCCTCAATATTTTCATCAGTATTTTTTAAAGTTCTGTAATTAGCAAATAAGGACAGGTTTGTACGTTCGTTTTTTATTAGCCTAGAGTTTAAGTAATAGGTGTTAGATTTATTTACACGTTGCAAGCTGTTATCTCGTAAGCTATCGTTTACTCTATATTTATAGCCAATTTCGGCAAAAACACTTGTGCTATCTCCAACACCAGTAAAAATTTCATAGGCCTTAAAACGCTGACTTAACTCTGTAAAACTATCGGTTGCAACTTCTTTTTGTTCGTTGTTTTCGGCAGATAGTCTTCCGCCAACCCAGCTCTTTTTAAAGTTGTAACGCGCTTCATTGTAAGTACGAAGAAAAGTGGAAGTGTTTTCTGTAGCATTACTGTTTAAAAGACTTGTGTTTGTTGTTAGTGCTAGTTTTTCATTTAAAAACAATTTTGCATTTACAGTGTGTTTGTTTCCACTAAAACTGTTAGAAAATCCAAGATGCTCGAACAAATAATTGGCTTTTCCTTTTTTATTATGAAACGCTCTCGTGCCAGCAGAAAACAAAACTTGATCTCCAAAATTAGAGTTTAACCCGTTGCTTGTTGTGGCATTAATGTTCCAATCGCGATTAAATTCTGGATTGTATAAACCTTGAATGTTTCTAAATTCTTGCTGAATAAAATCGGTATCCACAAAAGCATCCAAATTCCATAAACTGTCTTGTTTAATAATAGATTGGTTAAAGTTAAGTTTTACAGCGAAACCATTATTATCGTTGTCATCTAAACTGGAAAATAAGTTTAAATCGTTCTTGCTTCCTGCTAGTTCAAAATTTACTACTGTTTTTTCTGAAGGCGTATAACTTCCATTAATCACTGCTACTTGAAGTTTTACAGGTGAAACCAATTGTATAATAGGCTCAAAATTACCTTGAGACACACCTGAAATTGGTGTAACATACTCGTAAATAGTATTGATAGCGTTTATGCTACTTATTACATAATTACCAAGATTATCTCCAACATTTGTAAATCGTACGCTAAACAAAGTATCGTCTGCATTGTTAGAAAACTCAAAAACTTCTATGCCATTAATAATTTCTTTTTTATATAGAATACGGTTTTCATTAAAAGCTTCTTCAACACTAGAAGGTGCAACCATTTGTGTTCTATCGTCTCCAGCTGCGCTTAAAACACTAACCTGATCTGACGATAAATTTTGTTGTAACGGATTGTTTTTAGCATCATTTTCAGAATAAATTGAAGCTCCAATTTTAAGTTTTTCAGATTGGTAATTCCCGCCAGCATAAGCAACCAAACGCGAATAATTTCTATCACTAAATTGGTAATCTACAGTAACTCTCATTTCGCTAGTTATCGGGAAAGTAGAATTGAAGATAATTTCTCCTGCATTGTAATCAATAATATAATCTTCATTTTCTCCACGCTCAGCTACAATTCCATTAACGTAAACGGTTTCACTTCCAGAAACGATGAGCACAAATAATTCACCATTTTGGCCTTGTAATTTATAAGGGCCTTGGTTCCCTTCTTGTGCAGTAAATTGGCTCGTTGTAAATTGCCCGCGTACCAAAGCTCCTGCAGCAAAAAGGTTAGTTTTATTATCTTCATCGCCTAATTGCGCTTTTAAAGAAAGGCCTTGAACACGTTTGGAGAACTCAGCAAAATAAGAATTGTTGTTTTCTAAATCTACATCTCCAGCTCTAATATTCCAATTTTCGCTAAAAATTTCAACAAAAACTTGATCAAATTCATCTAAACGTTGCGAGTAACCACTTTCCTGTAAAGGAATATTTGCATCTTGAATAGAGGCACGAAGCGAAACGTTATCGTTTAATTTCCCTGTAATTTGGAGGTCTAACTCACTATTTAATACCGAGTTTTGGTTGTTTCCAATAGTAACGCCTCGAGAAATACTTCCGCTAGTCGTTAAGCCATCAAAAGGCGTGAATTCATTTTCTGTGTTGGATTGTTTTATTTTGTATAGTTTATTGATTTCATCATTGTTCTCTACAATAACAGCTTCATTAAATTGCTGGTATATTCTAGTAAGATATTCTGGATATTTAAGGTAGTTTATTATTAAAGAATCAGCTTTAATGGGCTTTTTAAAAGTTAAAACCGCTTTAGAGAAGTCTACAGAATAAAAGGTAGTATCTATAGTAGTGGAATCCTTTAATTTAATAGAAAAGCTTTTAGGGTTTATGCTTACACTATCTATTGTTATAACCATAGTTTTGGCTACAGTCTTCTGCCTGAAATTAGAATTACGCTCTTGTGAGAACGCAAGAATTCCGAAGAAAAAAATAAAAAGAGTAGTTGTAAACTTCATATAATAGTAAAACTAAAAACTTGACAATATATTTTGTTAATAGTTTATGTTTAATTTAGGAATTATTTAATGTGGTAAAAGTAATGCATTATTTATTTTAGCAGAAATAACAATTACTTATATATGAAACGAGCATGTTAAAAACGCTATCATTTAATAGAATGACTAATAGCGAACAGCATGTGACAGTTGAAAAACAATAAAAATAGATACATGAAAATCATCTCTTACAACGTAAATGGTATACGTGCTGCAATTAAAAAAGGTTTTATAGAATGGCTAATAGCTTCTGATGCAGATGTTGTGTGTTTGCAAGAAATAAAGGCTATGGAAGAGCAATTAGATCTTTCGTTGTTTGAAGACGCTGGTTATAAATATAACTATTGGTACAGTGCGCAAAAAAAAGGATATAGTGGTGTTGCTATTTTAAGTAAAACTAAGCCAAACCATTTAGAATACGGAACAGGAATTGAAACCATGGATTTCGAAGGACGTAATATTCGTGCAGATTACGATGGTGTTTCTGTAATGAGTATGTATTTACCTTCTGGAACCAATATAGAAAGGCTTGAGTTTAAGCTTAATTATATGTCAGAAATTCAAGATTATATTACAGAACTAACTTCAAATATTCCAAACCTTGTAGTTTGTGGAGATTATAATATTTGTCACGAAGCCATAGATATTCATAATCCAAAAATGAAAAACGTTTCAGGTTTCTTACCAATAGAACGTGAGTGGATTGGAGCTTTTATAAACAGTGGATTAATAGATTCATTTAGACACCTAAATCCAGAACGCGTAGAATATAGCTGGTGGAGTTACAGAGCAAATTCAAGAGCAAATAATAAAGGTTGGCGATTAGATTATGCAATGGTTACAAAACCATTACAAGAAAAAATAAAAAGAGCCGTTATACTAACAGAAGCTAAACATAGTGACCATTGTCCTATTTTAGTAGAAATAGAAAACTAAAAAATAATACCCAAATGAAAACTAAATTCACAGTTATAGCCTTGTTGCTAATTGTCTCAACATCATGTGTGTCTCCAAAAGTGTTTAAAAACTTAGAAGATAGATATGCAGCATTAAAAAAAGAAAATAGAAGCTTACAAGACGAGTATAACGAATTACTTAAAGCAAAAACAAAAGCAGATAATGAGTTAAGAGAGATTACAGATAATTATGCTGCTGCTGTAGATGATAAATACATTTTAAAAGGCGAATACGAAGCATTAATAAACGAACACGAAAATCTTAAAAACTCTTACAATGCTTTAGCATCTAATAGCTCAACAGCAATTGCAGCTAATTCCAAAAAGAATAGAGAATTATTAGCGAAACTAGAAGCTAAAGAACAAGCATTAGTTTCCGAGAACGCAAGATTAGAACAATTAAAAAAAGAACTAGAAGCACGTTCTAATAGAGTAGCAGAATTAGAAAGTGTTATTGCAGCAAAAGACGCAGCAATGACTAGCCTAAAAAATGCAATTTCAAATGCATTAACAGATTTTGAAGGCAAAGGTCTTACTATCGAGCAACGTAACGGAAAAGTTTACGTCTCTATGGAAAACAAGCTATTGTTTAATTCAGGAAGTTGGGCAGTAGGAGTAGAAGGAAAAAAGGCAGTAAAACAACTAGGAAGTGTATTAGGCGATAACCCAGAAATAGCCGTTTTAATAGAAGGTCATACAGATAACGCGCCCTACACAGGAACAGGGCAAATTAAAGGAAACTGGGATTTATCTACCAAAAGAGCAACCGCAATTGTAGATATTCTTAGAGAGAATAATAGTATCAACCCAGAAAACCTAACAGCAGCAGGACGTGGAGAATTCGCGCCAATTGCAAGCAATAATACAACCGAAGGTAAAGCTAAAAACCGACGTATAGAAGTTATTTTAACACCAAAGTTAGATGAACTTTCTAAGTTGTTAAGCGATAATTAAATTTTGGGCGTTACCAAGCCAATGCTAAAAAGCATTAGCTTGGTCAGGCTCTCGGCAGTCGCTCTCTTCGAGGAGCTCCAACAATGCCTCCATCCTTAACGCGGGAATATTAACAAATATTTAGACCAAAACAATAAGCATTTTGTTTTGGTCTTTTTATATTTATAAAAAAAAAGAAACGATCTACACTATGAAATACACAACACTACCAAATACAGATATAAAAGTGAGTAAAATTTGTTTAGGTTCTATGACTTGGGGAAACCAAAATACAGAAGACGAAGGGCACTTACAATTAGATTACGCCATAGATCAAGGTGTTAATTTTATAGATACTGCCGAAATGTATCCTGTACCTGCAGCCAAAGAAACACAAGGAGCAACAAGTAAAGTTATTGGAACTTGGTTAAAGAAAACAGGAAATAGAGACAAAGTCATTTTAGCATCTAAAATTGCAGGAAACGGAGATTATACAGCACATATTAGAACTACAGGCTTTAGTAAACAAAGTATTAAAGACGCTGTAGATAATGAGTTAAAAAGATTGCAAACAGATTATATCGATTTGTTCCAGTTGCATTGGCCAGAAAGAGAAACAAATACCTTTGGAGTTAGAGATTATAAACATAATCCAAACGATAAGTGGGAAGATAACTTTAAAGAAGTTTTAGAAAGTTTGGATACCGTTATTAAAGAAGGTAAAATTAGACACATTGGTTTGTCTAACGAGAAAGCTTGGGGAACCATGCGTTATCTTGAAGAATCAAGAAAAAACAATTTACCAAAACCAGTTACTATACAAAATGCGTATTCACTTTTAAATCGTGTTTACGAAGGTGATATGGCAGAAGTGTCAATGCGTGAAAATATTGGGTTATTAGCATACTCGCCTATGGCTTTTGGAGTTTTGTCTGGAAAATATATTAAAAATACTGCAGGAGAAAACTCTAGATTAAAATTATTTCCAAGATTTGCCAGATATAGTAGTGATCAAGCTACAAAAGCAACACAAAAATATTTAGAATTAGCAGAGGTTAATAATATGTCTTTAGCGCAAATGTCTTTAGCTTTCGTAAATCAAAGAGAATTTATAACAAGCAATATTATTGGAGCAACAAATTTAGAACAACTTAAAGAAAATATTAGTAGTGTTAATATAGATTTAAACAACGATATTTTGAATAGCATTAACGAGATTCATAACGTAATTCCTAATCCAGCTCCATAAAGTGATAATTTAACAGTTATGTGTGTTTTGAAGAGGTTTGTGAACGCTTTTAAAATTAACGCTTTTAGTCGTTAATAAATGTACTTAATCTATAATAAGAAACTTATAGATGCTACAATTGGAATTTTAATTAGTTTAGTGCATAACTTAAACTAATTGAAATTAGCAATGATGAAAAAAATTACACTTTTATTGGCTATTATAACCATACTACTGGGTCTAAATGTCAATGCGCAAATTACTACTTTTCCATACTCTGAAGATTTTGAAGCAGGTGATGGTGGATGGACTGCAGATAATGCAACAAATGGAACTTGGGCTTTAGGAACACCTACAGCAACTGTTATTAGTACTGCTGCTTCAGGAGCAAATTCTTGGGTAACAAATTTAACTGGAGATTATAATAATTCAGAATCATCAACAGTAACTAGTCCTATTTTTGATCTTTCAACATTGGCTGCGCCAGCTATATCTTTTAGTTTATGGTGGGAGTCAGAAAACAGTTGGGATGGAACAGTCTTACAATCATCAATAGATGGAGGTACAACATGGGTTAATGTTGGAGCCTTTGGAGATGCAGGTAACTGGTATACAGATGGTACAATAAATGGAAATCCTGGAGGACAACAAGAGGGTTGGACAGGGCGTAATGGAACTGGATCTAACGGTTGGGTTGTCGCTAGTCATGCATTAACAGGGTTAGCTGGGCAAACTAATGTGCAATTACGTTTTGCGTTTGGTTCAGATGGTTCAGTACCTGATGAAGGTGTTGGTTTCGATGATATATCTGTATTTGAAGTAACATGCGCAGAACCTTCAAATATTACTTTGGTTAGTGTGTCTTCTTCAACGGTTGATCTTTTATGGGTAGCAGGAGGAGCAGAAACAACCTGGGAAGCTATAGTGCAAACTGCAGGAACAGGTATTCCAACTGGAAACGGTGTATTGGTAAATACTACTCCTACATATCAAGATGCTACTTTAGCTCCAATAACCGATTACGAATTTTACGTAAGAACAAGTTGTGGTGGAGACTTTAGTATATGGTCTGGACCATTTAACTTTACAACAGAATGTGCTGCATTTATTCCTGACTATATGGAAGATTTCACAACTATTCCAGCAGATTGTTGGGATGAAGCAGATAGTGGAGATGCTACCACTGGTCCTGGAAATGTTGGTGCTGGATCTTGGAATCAAGATGGTTTTTTAAATAATGGATTTCAAGGCGCTTACAGTATTAACCTATGGTTAGCAGCAAAAAGCGACTGGATATTATCTCCTTCGTTTGATTTAACAGGAGGCCCATTTCAGGCAGAGTTTGATTTAGGAGTTATGGAGTATGGTAGTACTACCAATCCAGGGACTTTAGGATCAGATGATATCGTGCAGTTTTTAATCTCAACAGATTTAGGTGTAACATGGACAATATTAGAAACTTGGGATTCTACTTCTACTTTTCCAGTAACAGGCCTACACCCTGTATATGACTTAACAGCTTATTCTGGACAAAACGTACAATTTGGAATTTTAGGATCTGAAGGAACGGTTAATGATCCAGAAGATAATGAAGCATTTGTAGATAATTTTCAAGTTAGAGCAATTCCTAACTGTCCTGATGTTGCTAATTTAGCTTTTGATTCGTCAACTGCAACAACAGCTAACTTATCTTGGGATGTTTTTGGAGGTGAGACAGGATGGGAAGTTTCTGTTCAAACACCAGGAACGGGTATTCCTACAGTTGCTGGTACAGCAACTACAGATAATGCGCCATATGTAGAAATGGGATTAACACCTGCTACAGATTACGAAGTATATGTAAGAACAGTATGTGGTACAGATTTAGGTACTTGGGTTGGACCAATTAATTTTTCAACAGAATGTACAACTTTTGTAGCACCATATACGGAAGGTTTCGAAAATGGAGGAACAATTCCATTATGTTGGACAATGGATGGTGGAGAAGATTGGGAATTTAATCTTACAGGACCAAATCACGTTGGTAATTTAGGAGTTATTACAGGTACTACTGCAACTAATTTATATTACGCTGTAGTTGATGCTTCAGGTAATGATGGTCCATCAACTTTATACACACCTTTAGTGGATGTCTCTCCATTAGCAGCACCAACACTTTCCTTTTATGAAATTAGTGATAATGAAGGCAATGCCAATTCTACCTTAGACGTAGAAGTTTGGGATGGAGCAGCATGGAATCCAATGGGAACTTACAATACAAACACCAATGGTTGGGAAGAAAAATTTATAGATCTTAGTGGGCTTACAATTACTGGAGATGTTCAAGCTAGATTTATATTCTCTGAAACTGTAACTGGAGATTTTTATGATGATATCGCAATAGACGATGTTACTTTTAGCGAGGCTCCAACTTGTTTTGATCCTGTAGCTACTTACGCTATAGTAGATGATTGTGCAAATGGTGATCAGTTTTTAGTAGATGTAGAAGTCACTTATTTTGGTGGTGCAACATCTGTTCAAATACAAGATAATCAAGGAGGTGCGCCTACATTAGGAGTCATGTCTACAACAGGTGTTATACAATTTGGACCATATCCTTTTAATACTGATATTATTTTCACAGTAACTAGTGAACAGGATACTTGTTCATCTACAAGTCCAGTATTAGTATTAGCAGCATGTCCACCAGTTAATGATAATTGTGAATTTGCTACTGTAGCAGTTGTAAATGATAGTTTTATATGCGAAATGAGTACTCCTGGAACACTACAGGAAGCTACACCTTCTGGAGTAGCAGACCCATCATGTGGTGGTGATCCTGATGATGATGTTTGGTTTCAGTTTGAAGCTACAAGTGAATATCAATTAATTGCTTTAGCTAATTTAGCAGGAAGTACTACTTTTAATATTGGTCATGCAGTTTATGAAGGAACTTGTGGAGCGCTAACAGAAATTAGTTGTACTTCTGGTTTCGATTTACTTTCAAGTGTGACACCTCAATTAGTTATTGGAGATACTTATTATATTAGAGTATACTCTAATAATAGTGATGAAGAAACAACAACGTTTGATTTATGTATCACACCATATGAAGCACCTGTTAACATAACATGTGATACAACAGAAAACCTTTGTCCAGGTGGTGATGATTTATATAGCTACAATACTATAGGTGTTCTTCCAGGATTAGGTCAAATAGATTGTTTAGGAAGTTCTCCAAATCCAACATTTAGTATTATAGAAATTGGTACTTCTGGAGATATTAATATTGAAATGGTTCAAAATACTGCTTTCAATGTTTTAGGAGATCCTATAGGACAAGAATTAGATGTCGATTTTGCAATTTGGGGACCTTTTAACGCAGGAGACGATTATTGTAATGGTGGCGATTACCCATCAACACCAGTAACAGCTTGTAGTTTTTCTGCTGCAGCAATAGAAAATTTTGAAATTATTGGAGCAGTGGCAGGAGATATTTATATTGTCCTTATTACTAACTACGATCAAGACCCAGGGATTATTCAAATAAATCAAACTAATCTTGATCCAAATAATCCAGATCCTAACGCAGGAACATTAAGTGGAGAGATAACTGTAGATATTGTAAGTAATGATACTGCTTTTATTGATGACGATAATGACGAAACAACACCATCAGTAACTAATTTATGTGGTTTTGATTCTATTACATTAGAAGCAGATTCTCCTTTTGCAGATACTTTCGAATGGTCTGTAAACGGAATCTTTGATCCTACTTTAACAACATCTTCAATTACTGTAACAGAATCTAATACTTATTCTGTTACTGCATACGATGCACAGTGTATGGGTAATGCTACTAATGCTGTAGTAGTTAACTTATATCAAGAAGCAGTAGTAAATAGTGTTCCTCAAGATGAGGTGTCAATTACTACTTGTGATGACGAGTCTGGAGATGGAATTGAGGACTTTAATTTAAATGGATTATCTAGTGTTATTTTAGATTCTGCTGGACAAAATGCTGCGGACTTTTTAGTAACATACCATGCAACTTTAAATGATGCGCAAACTGGAGCTAATGCTTTAATTTCACCTTATTCTGCTGTAGATGGAACAATTATCTTCGTAAGAGTAGAGGATGTAGATTCTGTAGGAACAGGATCTGGATGTGCGAGTACTAATACAACATTTGAATTAGTGGTATTAGGAGCACTTCCTGAAATTACAGGAGTAGATGACTTAGAGTTATGTGATGATGAGTCTCGTGACGGAACTGAAGATTTCGATTTAGAGCAAAACACGTCAGCTATGCTTAACGGTCAAGATCCAGCAGTATTTATAGTTACTTATCATGAATCTCAGTTAGATGCAGATGCAGGAATGAATGCTCTAGTATCTCCATATTCTAATACTTCTAATCCGCAAACAATTTTTGCTAGAATACAGAATAGTGCAGCATCAGACTGTTATAAAACAACAACTTTCAGTTTAATAGTTAAAGATGTTCCTGTTACTACTTTCGATACAGATGTAGTTTACGAAGTATGTCCAAATGCAACAGTTCCAATTACTGTAACTGCAACTGCAAACAACTATACAGAATCTGAAGTAACAATAGAATGGCTATATGAAGGAGTTACAATTGCAGGACAAACAGATCTTACATTAAACACAGTGCTCTTAGCTGGTGATTATGAGATAATGGTAACTTTTAATGGAGCTACTCTTCAATGTACTTCAACAGAGATGGTAACAGTAGAAGAATTAGCTACCTGTGTTATACCACAAGGTATTTCTCCAGGAACAGATGGATTAAATGACACCTTCGATTTAAGTAGTTATGATGTTCAAAGCTTAACGATTTTCAATAGAAACGGAGTTAAGGTTTACGAGAAGACAAATTATTTAGATGAGTGGCATGGACAATCATTAGATGGTGATGAGTTACCAGTAGGAACTTATTATTATGTAATGAATTACCAAGGCAATAAAACAAAAGCCGCTTGGGTATACATTAACAGAGAAAACAAATAATCCAACTAACTAGAAACCAACAATAATACAGATGAAGAACATACTATATATCGTATTCCTAGTAGCTATAGGTGTACAAGCGCAGCAAGATCCACAGTACACGCAATACATGTACAATATGAATGTGATCAATCCTGCGTATGCAGGATCAAGCGAGAGTGTATCCATAGGTGCATTATACAGAAGTCAATGGGTAGGCCTAGAAGGTTCACCAAGTACAGCAACATTAGCCATTCACTCTCCAGTAGGTAACAGAGTAGGTTTAGGTTTATCACTAATTAGTGATGAAGTTGGGCCAGTAAGTGAGACCAATGTTTATGTAGATTTCTCTTATACATTACCAGTAGGCAATGCGACTAAATTAGCTTTTGGTTTAAAAGCTGGTGGAACTTTCCACGATATTGGTTTAGCAAGTATTGAAACTATAGACGAAGACGATCCTTTTTTCTCACAAGATGTTAATGAAACTACAGCTAATATAGGAGCAGGATTATATTTATACCAACCTAATCTTTGGTATGTTTCTGCTTCGATGCCAAACATTCTAAATGGAACACATTTAGATTCAGATGGTAGAAAAATAGGTTCGGAAACAGAACATTTATTTGCAGCAGCAGGTTATGTGTTTGATTTGTCAGAAAACTTTAAATTAAAGCCACACGCTTTATTAAAGTTTGCTTTCGATGCACCAATAAGTTATGATGCAAACCTAAATCTTTTCATGTACGATGTTGTAGAAATAGGAGCAGGATACAGACTAGACGATTCATTTAGTGGTATGGTAAACTTTATGGTTTCACCATCACTTAGAATAGGCTATGCTTACGATGCTATTCAATCGGAATTAAACGTAGTTACAGATGCTTCTCACGAGATCTTTATAAACTTCGATATCGATTTACCAAGAAAAGTATCACGCTCACCACGTTATTTCTAAACCACATAAGCTAACATAAAAGACACGACCAGATGAAACATTTAAAACTAATTATAACACTAGTCATTCTAAGTAGCTTTAGCCTGACAGCGCAAACTAAGGCAACAAAGAAAGCCGATAAACATTTTGCGAAATATCAATTTGTAGAAGCCATAGAGGACTATACTAAGCTAACCGAAAAAGGAACAGCAGATGCATACGTTTACGGACGTTTAGCAGAAGCAAATTATAATGTTTTTAATACTCTAGAAGCAGAAAAGTGGTATGCAAAAGCCTTAGAAACTTCACAAGAGCCAGAAATGATTTATAAGTATTCTGAAATGCTAAAAGCAAACGGAAAATACGAAGTCTCAAACACACAAATGAAAAAGTTTGCATCTATGCGTCCAGGAGACGATAGAGCAGCAATGTTTTTATCCAACCCAGATTACTTACCAAAAATTTTAAAAGGTGGGAAGAAATTTAATGTTCAGAATATGGATATTAATTCGGCTGTATCAGATTTTGGAGGCACTGTTAAAGATGGAAAATTATACATCTCTTCGGCAAGAAACGATGCTAGAAAAAATTACGGATGGAACGAACAACCGTTTTTAGACATGTACTCTTTTACAAAAGCAGAAGATGGGTCGTACCAAGAAGAAACAATGTTAGGAGATAAAATGAATACAAAATACCATGAAGGTTTAATGTCATTCTCTCCAAACGGGAATACCGTATATTTCTCAAGAGAGAGTTTTTACGAAAACATCTACGAGAAAGATTCAGTATCTAACACAAAGTACAGTGTATTACATATGTTCCAAGCAACTAAAAGTGGAGACAAGTTCTCTAACATAGAAGCATTAACAATAAACAGTAGAAACTATTCTATAAAAAACCCAAGCGTAAGTGCAGATGGTAATACATTATACTTTGCAAGTGATATGCCAGGTGGTTTTGGAAGGTACGACATCTACAAAGCCACTATCGATGGTAATGGTCAAATAGGTACTCCTATAAACATGGGACAAAAAGTAAACACAGAAGGTCATGAAATGTTTCCACACATAAGTGATAACAACACACTTTATTTCTCATCAACAGGTCATTTAGGACTTGGAGGTATGGATGTGTTTTATACAAAAGAAATCGATGGAAAAATGGCACCGATTAGAAATGTTGGAATACCGATAAACTCTAATGGAGACGATTTTGCATTCTCAATGAACGAGGAAACAGGCGAAGGTTTTGTGTCTTCAAACCGTGAAGGCGGAAAAGGAGATGATGATATTTATGCGATTAAAAAAATACAACCACTTTGCGATGTACAAATTATAGCTACAATATTAGACAACAAAACAAAAGCACCATTAGCAGGAGCAACAGCATCTTTAGTAGATAGTAAAGGTAACATCTTGTCTACTAAAACCGCAAATGCAGAAGGAATAGTAGAATACATTGTAGAATGTGAAACAGAAACAGAACTACAAGTAACTATGAAGGATTACGAAAGTAACAAACTTTCTATAGCAGGTAGTAACGAAGAGGAAGTAGCAGTAGAAATTGCATTAGATCCAATCGAGAAAATTATAGAAGTAGAGCGTGTAGTATTAAACCCAATCTATTTTGATTACGATAAATCTAACATTACAGCTAAAGCAGCCTTTGAATTAGACAATTTAGTACAAGTGATGAATAAGTATCCAAACATGGTTATTTATGCAACCTCACATACAGATATTAGAGCTTCAGACCGTTATAACGATGCTTTATCAGACAGAAGAGCAAAAACATCGGTACAGTATATTATCTCCAAAGGAATCGATGCAATAAGAATCTCAGGAGCTGGAAAAGGCGAAAGAGAATTAGCAGTAGATTGTGGTGATAATTGTACAGAAGACCAACACCAACAAAACCGTAGAACTCAGTTTAGAATTATGAGTGGTGGACCAAGTAATAATTAAAAAGGAGTAAAATAGTCTAAGCTATAATAGCTTCATTAAAACAAAAAAAAGGTGCAACATATGTTGCACCTTTTTTTTGTTTTAATGTTTTATGTGATGAGAAATCTGTTTCAAGCGCTAAAAATATAATTTAAATCTATCTATATGTTCTATACTAATAGCAATGATTTGTAAAGTAAAAAAACAAAAGAATTTAATTTCTCTGGTTTTGTTATGCCTTTATTTTAGTATAAAACCAAAAAAGCCGCAACGTAAGTTGCGGCTTTTTTCTATTTAATTTGTTCACCATTTTTATCTAAAAAATGATATTCTAAGTATGTGTAAGCATCTCTGGGTTGTATTTTAACCCATTTTTTGTGTTCAAAAAACCATTTTGAACGAATAGATGGAAAGCCTTTTGTTAAGAAGGCTGCTATAAAAGGATGTGTGTTTAAAGTCACCTTAGTATAGTCTTTTTTTAATAATACCTCTAAATCATGATTGATTTTAGTTAGTATTCCAATTGGAGCTTCAACCTCTTCTGTATTATTACCATTAGGATCTTCCTCTCTGGTTTTAATGTTCATTTCTGGTCTAACTCTTTGTCTTGTAATTTGAATCAATCCAAATTTACTTGGAGGTAATATTTTGTGTTTAGCTCTATCATCTTTCATTTCATCACGAAGATGATTAAAGAGTTTTTTTCTGTTTTCAGCTTTATTAAGATCAATAAAATCTACAACAATAATTCCTCCCATATCTCGAAGGCGAAGTTGTCTTGCAACTTCAGTAGCAGAAATCATATTAACCTCTAAGGCTGTTTCTTCTTGGGAATTAGCCTTGTTAGACCTGTTTCCACTGTTTACATCAACTACATGTAAAGCTTCTGTGTGTTCTATAACTAAATAGGCACCTTTTGCCATTGAAACCGTTTTTCCAAAAGCGGTTTTAATTTGTCTATCGACTCCAAATTTTTCAAAAATAGGAGTGTTAGATTGATGTAGTTTGACTATTGATTCTTTATTTGGTGCAATTTCTTGCACATAATCTTTAATTTGAGCGTAAAGCGCTTCATCGTCTACTTGAATACCCGTAAACGAGTCGTTAAAAATGTCTCTTAACATTGAAGAGGCTTTATTTAACTCGCCATGTACTTTAGAGGGATGATGTGCTTTATGTAGCTTTTTACACATTGTGGTCCAACGACCTAACAAATTTTGTAAATCTTTATCTAATTCGGCTACTTTTTTTCCCTCTGCCACTGTGCGTACAATAATTCCAAAACCTTTTGGTGTAATACTTTTTACCAAACGTTTTAGTCTGTCTTTTTCTGCTTTGTCCTCAATTTTTTGTGAAATAGAAATACGGTCGCTAAAAGGTACTAAAACTATGTATCTACCAGCAATAGAAAGCTCAGAGCTTATTCTTGGGCCTTTTGTAGAAATAGGTTCCTTTACAATTTGTACCAACATGGATTGATTTGACTTTATAACATTGGCAATTTTGCCGTCTTTGTCAATATCTTTCTCAAATGGGAAATCTTTTAATGAGAAGTCGTTTAATTTACCTGTGCTTACACGTTTTGTGAATTGTAAGAGAGAAGATATTTTTGGCCCTAAATCGTGATAATGCAAGAATGCATCTTTCTCGTAACCTACATTTACAAATGCAGCATTTAGTCCAGGAACAGCTTTACGTATTTTGGCAATAAACACATCACCAACAGCAAAGTTGTTACTATCTTCTTCCTTATGTAATTCAATAAGTTTTCCATCTTTTAATAAGGCAAAATCAACACCGTCAGAATTAGATCTGATAATCAATTCTTTATTCATACTGTTAATTTTAATCTATTATACACTAGGTATAACAGATGGATTATACATTATTTTGTTTGGTAAATTTTACCAAACAGGATGTCTTAAATAAATAAGACATTCACAGGATTTTTTAATAAAAATCCGAAGAACTTATACTACACGCAAGGTTTTTACATGTTTATAGTTAAGTTCGTTTTCAAAGAACGTTGTTTCTAATAAACCAAAAAAGTAGTTATAAAAACTACTTTTTTGAATTACTTCTTCTTTTTGTGACGGTTAGCACGTCTTCTTTTTTTACGCTTATGCGTTGCAACCTTGTGTCTCTTTCTTTTTTTACCGCTTGGCATAAGATGTCTGGTTTTAAATTAATAATTCGTTTTATGTTGTAATTACTTTACGTCAACATTAGTTTTTACACCTTCTACAAATACTTTTGCAGGTTTAAATGCTGGTATGTTATGTGCTGGAATTTTAATAGTCGTATTTTTTGAAATATTTCTACCTGTCTTCTCAGCTCTCTTTTTAATTATAAAACTTCCAAAACCACGTAAATAAACATTATCACCACCTTCTAAAGATGTTTTTACTTCTTCCATGAATGTTTCTACAGTCGCTTGAACGTCTCCTTTTTCAATTCCTAATTTCTCAGAAATTTTTGATACTAAATCAGCTTTAGTCATTGTCTTTCTCTTGTTTGTGTTATTACTATTCTTAAGGGTTGGCAAATATAGGGATTAAATATTCAATATTTCAAACCTAATTCATTAAAATTTAATGCTATAAAGAATTACTTTTGTTTGTGAATTTTATAGGATAAATGAATATAACAAAAAAACTAATCACTTGGTACTCAGTAAATAAGAGGGGTTTACCATGGCGCAACACTACAAATCCATACTTTATTTGGCTGTCGGAAATCATCTTACAACAAACACAAGTTGCTCAAGGGCTTCCATATTACGTCGCATTTACCACTAAATACCCAACTGTTTTTGATTTAGCTAATGCCCAAGAATCTCAAATTTTAAAACTTTGGCAAGGCTTAGGTTATTATTCTAGAGCCAGAAATTTACATGCTTCGGCAAAATATATAGTAGAAGAGTTAAATGGAACGTTTCCTAATACACATAATGAGATAATAAAGTTAAAAGGAGTTGGCGATTATACTGCAAGTGCAATTGCTTCAATTTGTTTTAATGAAAAAACAGCAGTTGTAGATGGTAATGTCTATCGTGCGTTATCTAGAATTTATGGTATTTCCACACCTATTAATACAGGTAAAGGTTTTAAAGAGTTTAAAGCCTTAGCACAAGAACTTATAGATAAAAAAAAGCCGGCAACATTTAATCAAGCTATTATGGAGTTTGGTGCTATACAATGCAAGCCTAAGAATCCAGATTGTAGTGTTTGCCCATTTAATAACAAGTGTGTTGCGCTTCAAAAAGAGAGTATAGGCGATTTACCAGTTAAGCTGAAAAGTTTAAAGGTGAAGAAAAAATACTTCAATTTTATTGTGATGTTATCATCAGATCAAAAAACGATTCTTGAAAAAAGAGAAGGCAAAGGTATTTGGCAAAATCTGTATCAGTTTCCTTTAATTGAAACATTAAAACCTTCAGAAATAACAGAAATTGAAAAAGAACTGAAGGGCTTTTCGATATTAGAAAATAAAAATTTTAGTGTGTCTTTATATAATGAAGACGATATTATACACAAACTCTCTCATCAACATTTATTTACTAAGTTTTGGATTGTTACAACAAATAAAAAGTTTCCGGAAGGTGTTTCCGTAGATAAAATAACCAACTTTCCTGTGCCAATATTAATAGGTAATTTTATAGAAAAATTTAATTTTTAGTTATTTAAGATAAATTAGCCTTTCTTTTTCTTAGTTAAAATTAGAGAAGTTAATACGGGCTATATTTGAAAGTTTATGCCTTGATAAAAGAAAAAATAAATGCATTAAATTCTTCAAAAGCCTAAATGTTTTGAGTATATTTAAGTTTATCAATAGGTAAAAATGTAATTTTGCAGTGTAATTAAATAATAATATGGCAGGAACGTTAAATAAAGTGATGCTAATTGGGCATTTGGGAGATGAAGTTAAAATGCACTATTTCGAAGGTGGTGGCTGTGTTGGGCGATTTCCGTTAGCAACAAACGAAACCTATACTAACAAAACTACAAACGAGCGTGTTACTACTGTAGAATGGCATAATATTGTTTTAAGAAATAAAGCTGCAGAGATTTGTGAAAAGTACCTAACCAAAGGTGATAAAGTATATATCGAAGGAAGAATTAAAACTAGAAAATGGCAAGACGAAACGGGTAACGATCGTTACAGTACAGAAATTCAAGCTACCGATTTTACTTTTTTAACTACAAAAAAAGATAGTCAAGCTGCTGCTGTGCAAACTGCACAACCACAAAAACAGGTGGAAAACAATCCGGAAACTGCAGGAAAAGCTGCTAGTGATGACGATTTACCATTTTAATCTTAATTTATAAGCATTGGACCCTGAACCCACGAGTTTATTAATACATTTTTTAGCAATAGATTTTTCTTTAATCTCTGGCTTTGTTTTGCTTTTTGTATTGCTATTTTTTTCAGCATTAATTTCTGGAGCAGAAGTAGCATTATTCTCTTTAACCAGAACAGATTTAGAGCAAGAGGAGTTGCAGTCTAGTAAAGCAATTCAGATAATTAATAAATTATTAGAACGACCAAAAAAATTATTAGCAACGATATTAGTAGCCAATAATTTTATAAATATTGGCATTGTAATTCTCTTTGCATTTCTTGGTAATTACATGTTTCAAAGTATTACTAATACGGTTGTAAAATTTGTTGTAGAAGTAGTAGTAGTTACCTTTTTAATATTACTTTTTGGAGAGATTTTACCAAAAGTATATGCTAGTAGAAATAATTTAAAGTTTGCGTCTTTTATGGCGTATCCATTAAAAGTATTAGATTTTGTTTTTTCACCTATAAGTTTACCAATGCGCGCAATAACACTTGGTATTCATAATAAATTAGGAAAGCAGAAATCTAACCTTAGTGTCGACCAATTATCGCAAGCTTTAGAACTTACTAGCGATGAAGATACCACTCAAGAAGAGCACAAAATACTAAGAGGAATTGTTTCTTTTGGTAATACAGATACAAAGCAGGTTATGCGACCTCGACTAGATATTTTTGCTTTAAATATAGAGCAATCGTATAACGATATTATAAAGGAAATAACCTCTAATGGGTATTCTAGAATTCCAGTTTTTAAAGACAATGTAGATACTATTGAAGGTATTTTATATGTAAAAGATTTATTACCACATATCGATACAAAAGATTTTGATTGGACAACCTTACTTCGTGCACCATTTTTTGTACCTGAAAACAAGAAGTTAGACGATTTAATGTCTGAGTTTCAAGAAAAGAAAGTGCATTTAGCTGTGGTTGTAGACGAGTATGGAGGAACCTCTGGTTTGGTTTCTTTAGAGGATATAATTGAAGAAATAGTTGGAGATATTAGCGATGAGTTTGATGACGAAGATGTCCATTATTCTAAACTAGACGATAACAATTATGTTTTTGAAGGAAAAACAGCTTTAAAAGACTTTTATAAAATTTTAAAGCTTGAAGCAGAAACCATTTTTGAAGGTAAAAAAGGTGAAGCCGAAACACTTGCAGGATTTATTTTAGAAATCTCAGGAAGCTTCCCAAGGCAAGCGAGTAAAATAAATTTCGAAAACTATGTTTTTACTATAGAAGCTTTAGATAAAAAACGAATTAAACGTGTAAAAGTCACGATACCATAAACCTCAAGCAGTCTTAGCTTGTTCGAGCGCAGTCGAGAACTATCTTATATGAAACAAAAAATATTATTTCTCCTTGTAACATTAGTAATTATAATAAGTTGCAACGATGACCCAAGACCAAAACCCAAAGCTTACCTAGCTTTAGAATATCCTGAAGCAATATATAAAACCGAAGACATTACAAAAATGCCTTTTACCTTCGATCGTAATGCATTAGGCAAAAACTTGAGAACTAAAACACTTAAAGGCGAAACTACTAGTTATGGTATTAATATAGAGTACCCCAATCTTAAAGGCACAATTTATATTACTTATAAAGCGATTGATAAAGATGAGAAGTTGTTAAGAACCTTTTTAATAAACGCTCAAAATTTTACAGAAGAGCATACGCAAAAAGCAGATGCTATAGATGGAATTGTATACGAAAATCCAGAACGTAGAGTTTACGGCATGTTTTACAATGTTGGTGGCAATGCTGCATCACAATCGCAGTTTTATGTAACCGATAGTATTAATCATTTTATTACAGGTTCTCTCTATTTCTATGCTAAGCCAAATTACGATTCTATTTTACCTGCTGCCAACTATTTGCAAAAGGATATTATGAGAATTATGGAAAGTTTAGAGTGGAGGAAATAAAACGCTAACTTTTAATTATCAATCTAGTTTGTGGTTTGCCAATAGAGCGTAGATGAATATTAAGGAAAATAAACCAAAAAGAGTAAAGAAGCCCTGGCCAACTAAGGACGCTATGGAGCAGGTTTATAAAATGAACCTTTGGGGAAGTAACGAAGCTCGTTTTTATTCTGGTTTAGGATCACATCATCCAGATGTAGTAAACCCATATATTGACGTATTAACATCCTTTTTAACCTCCTTTAAAAAACCTCTTACTGTATGCGATTTAGGTTGTGGAGATTTTAATATAGGAAAACAATTAGTAAACCATACCAAGCAATATATTGCAGTAGATGTAGTCCTAGATCTTATAAAACACAATAAAGAGCAATTTAAAGCAGAAAGCCTAGAATTCCAGTGTTTGGATATTGCTATAGATAATTTACCTTCTGGGGATTGTGTTTTATTAAGGCAAGTTTTGCAACATGTATCGAATACAGAAGTGCAAAGCCTTATCTCGAAACTTAAGGTGTATAAGTACGTTATTATTACTGAGCATTTACCGCAAGGAACGTTTATTCCGAATAAAGATATTATTTCTGGTCAAGGCATTAGATTAAAAAAACAAAGCGGTTTAAACTTATTAGAAGCACCATTTAATTTTAAGGTAAAAGCGGAGAAATCATTATTAACTGTTAGCTTACCTGAATTTAAAGGTGAAATTGTAACAACATTGTATGAGGTTTTTTAGAAGAGTGTTTCTTAATATTCTTGTTTAAAAGTCAAAAACAAATAGATAAAAACAAAACTAGTTTTTTAATTTTAGTCTTTATTCTGAAGGAGCCATCTAGATCTAAACGTTTATCAGTTCTAGATTTGTATTTATAATACGCATCACGTTTAAGTTCAAAACAATTTAGGTATAGTAGTTAAAGAAGCAAATCCCTTAGATTTCTCTTTAGCTTTTTTTTAGTTCCACAAAAGATCTATAGTCTAAAACTATGGTGTCTAGATTTTTTTTATGAAAGCTTTTTAAGCTGTTCAATCTCTTTTTGAAGTGCTTTAATTCTAGGCTTTTTGTCTTTAGTTTACACTTTAACTCTCATGTTCATTAGGTATTTACGATTGTATTTTTAATACATACATTAATTGTTGTAGGTGCAATAAAAAAGAATTTGAAAAGTTCTCGTTTTCTATGTTATCTAGTACTAAGTTCGGCTAAAATATTTAATTTTAAAGGTTCGCTGTAACGCCTAATTATTTTGTCGTTTTTTTAAATAGTTGTTTTTTAGTTATATAGCCTTAATTCAGGATAGTAGAAAATTACTCAAAACTATGGAGGACCATTTAGTAGTAATGTAGTAGAAGATGAGTGAATTGTAGGACAAGGAAACAACAACGTAACTTCAACCAACAATCTAAACTGTTCATATTGAAACTTACAGATGAAAACAGCAGTAGTAATAATCTAGTTTCTTTTAAATATAAATAATAAAAGATAATATAATGTTTCTTGTCAAGAAAAAACTTACATTTGGCAAAAATTACTCCTTTAAGTATCATAATTCTAGATACTTCCAAATTATAATAGTTATAAATAGGATACTATTATTAACCAGCTTGAATACTATTATTACCTAACATGGAGACTATTATTAGTTAACATGAATATTATTATTACCTAAACATGGACACTATTATTAGTTAACATGAATACTATTATTACCTAACATGGACACTATTATTAGTTAACATGAATGCTATTATTACCTAATATGAATACTATTATTAATCAAATTAAATACTACCTAATTATGAAAAAAATTACATTACTTTCGATTACAACTATTTTACTACTGCTGTTTTCATCTATAAGTTTCAGTCAAACGGCAAACCTAGGGATACTTTCTACTTTTGAAAGTTTTACAGGTGCTGGAAGTGTTGCAAACTCAGGAGGAACCATTAATGGCGATTCCGGTACATTTTTTGGATCTTTAAGCGGAGGAAATAACGGAGACCAATACATTGGTGATGCTGTAACTGACCAGGCTAGAAAAGATTTAATGAGATTGTATATTCACCTTAACGATCTTTTTGTTGACTATCCTAACACTCACGCTGCCGCATTTGGAGCTATTGGAGCTGGTGAAACGCTTACTCCTGGAGTATATTCAATTGCTTCTGCTGGATCGGTTGGAACCATTCTTAATCTTGATGGAGGAGGAGATCCTGACGCTTTTTTTGTTATTAAATTTGCGGGAGCATTTACAGTTGGAGCAAATTCAATTGTAAATTTAACTAATGGTACACAATCATGTAATGTTTTTTATATCGCTGCTGGAGCTATATCTGTTGCTGCAGATGCCGATATAAAAGGTACCTTATTTTCAAAGGGAGGAGCTGTTGGTCTTGCGGCAAACGTTATTCTTGAAGGAAGAATGCTTACCACGGCTGGAGCAATAACTCTTGCAGGTGGTGCAAGTGCATCTCAACCACCTTGTACAACAGCAATTGAAATATTTTGTGAAGCGGCCTGTGTTCCTGCCGCTGCTGTTGATGTTTTAGGATCTGTTTCAGATTTTATGCTTTTTTCTAGTGCTGGTAATGTGGCAAACACAGGTATATCAGGAGTTAATGGTAATATTGGTACAAATTCAGGAACTATAGCTGGTTATACTACTGGAATTCATATAGGAAATGAGGAGACTCCAAGTACTCTTACAGCAACAGCAGCAGCAGATTTAGACAATGCTTATACTGCACTTATGGCTTTGACTGTTACAGGAACGCATGCGGCAGCTTTTGGAGCAGGAGAAACATTATCTGCTGGAGTTTATGATATGGCAGCAGGATCTTTAGGAGGAACAATTACTCTTGATGGCGGTGGAGATAGCGATGCAATATTTGTTATGAGATTTGCGGGTGCATTTAATGTAGCTTCAGGATCAAAAGTAATTTTAGCTAATGGTGCTAGTCGTTGTAATATTTTTTGGATCGGAGGAGCTGGTGTTGTCACTGGTGCAGTTAATATAGGAGCAAACTCTATTGTAAAAGGAACATTTCTTTCTCATGGTGGAGCCTGTAACTCAGGAGTGAATGTGTTTCTTGCAGGGCGACAATTTTCTACAGGAGGTGCAGTTAATACTAATGCAGCTATACTTTATACTAATCCAGAATGTGTTACTTCTACGCCTTTGTTAGACACTGATGGTGATGGAATTCCAGATTTCACAGATACAGACGATGATGGTGATGGAATTAACGATGCTGATGAAGCGTTAATTGGTACAGATCCTTTATTAATCGATACAGATGGTGATGGTAATAGTGACGGTGTGGATGATTTTGATGATGATGGTATTGATAATGCAACAGAATCAGATGAAAATTCTGAAATTGTAACAGATACGACTCCAGCAGATGGATTCCCAGATATTACAGATGGAGTAGACACTGATAGTGATGGAACTCCAGATATTACAGATACAGACGATGATGGCGACGGAATTAATGATGCAGATGAAGCGTTAATTGGTACAGATCCTTTATTGTTCGATACAGATGGTGATGGTAATAGTGACGGTGTGGATGATTTTGATAATGATGGTATTGATAATGCAACAGAATCAGATGAAAATTCTGGAATTGTAACAGATACGACTCCAGTAGATGGAAACCCAGATATTACGTTTGACAACACTACTTTAAGTGTTGATAATTATAGCATTAGAAATGTTGTAATTCACCCAAACCCATTTAATGATAGAATTTCAATTCATTTATCTTCGGATTTTGATAACGATTCTTTTGAAATTAAATTATTAGATTTAAACGGAAGAGTGATCTCAAATAACAAATCTCAAAGTGTTAACGGTTTAATAAGTATTGAGAATTTAAATAACCTAAAACAAGGCGTATATTTTATTATGATTACAAATAGTAGTGATGGTGAAAGCAATGTTTCAAAATTAATTAAAAACTAAAATTTTTAAACTTAATTTTAAAAAGCCACCTTAATTGGTGGCTTTTTAATTTTCTTTAGGCAACACCCTTAAACTGTATAAGTTTTATAATCTCAGATCAAATTATGATCTGAGATTTTTTATTTTTTAATATTAAATTTCACACACTTATACTTGAGTAAAAAACTCCAATAGTAAGCGAAAACCAAGCTAGATTAATCAGTTTATAATTAGGTTTAGAAGGAGAACTCATATTTCTTCGCGTATTATCTACAATAAAAATTAGTGCTAATTATATTGAATATTCCATCCCGAAAATTAGGTCAAATAGACAAAAAGGAGGCTGTAAATTTTAATCTATATCTGAGTTTCAGAAACTAATTTTATCTTTGATTTATTAACTGAATAATAAGAAGGCTCTGTTGGAGAGCAACCTTTCTAAGGAATAAGTTAATGACCGACAAAAAATGTCAAATGAAAGAGTTTATTCAATAGGCTCTTTTGTATTTTTAGAGGCCTTTATGCCTTCAAAAACTCATCAATGAATTTTATTTTTCGTAAGAAAGATAATCCATTGTGATTCCTTAATTTATTTTTTAAATCTGAAAAATGGCCATCTACTGCATTCGTTGTATTTAGTATTTTTAATTCATAGAAGTCATACCAAGTAAATAGCCATTTAAGATTCGTTTTTAAACTCCTGTAAGCACTTCTTAATCTTTTGTGAGTGTAATAGTTTCACCTTTTTTTTTCATTTAAGCTACGTTTATTTAGAAACGGCTCCATTTTGTAAACCAATCATTCAATAAGCCTTCAAATGATTCTTTGTCCGTTTGCTTTAATAAAGCTACAATCTCTTTAAGCTCAATACAAGCAGGTAGTTTGGGATTCTTTGTAATGTATCTCCGTATAATGGCACTTTATGAAATTGACACATTTGTAAAGGTATATTGTCAAACAATTGAAACAGTCCTTTCCTTCCACCGCACACTATTGCTAGTACTATAAACTCTTTGTTTTGTAGTTCATTTACTGCTCTTAAATAAAGATTGTTCTTTTCAGTTTTTACATAATACTTAAGTAGGTTTTCTTTTGTAATCGAATCCTTAAAAAGCATCAAGGCAAAACCTCTTTTTCAATAAGTGGTATCCATCAAAACAATAACTGCTCTTGATGATATTTCTCCGTGCTGAATTGTATGATTATCTATTTTTCTTTGAATCGTTCTCTTAGAACATTCATACTTCTTTGCCAGTTGAATGAAAGTTTGCTTTCCTCTAACATATTCTTGCCATGATTAAGCTGAATATATACTGATTTTACTTACAAATTGTCTTTTTCAGATATGGAATTTGTGCTTTTTATTTAGTGCAAAGCTAACAATATCAGGACTTTTAGTGTTTTCATCCTCCTTTTTGTTCATTACGGCGAAAATTAGAATTTCTTTAGCTTTCAATTGTTTAAACCGAAGCAAACTCTATACATTTGCTTCAGCAAATGCTAGATTTAACTATGTTTAGAATGCCAATCGTTTTGTAAAACACACAATTAATCCTAATTACACCACATTATCCAATACCTCAGAAGTATCATAATTCTAGATACTTCCAAATTATAATAGTTGTAAATAGAATACTATTATTACCTAATATGAATACTATTATTACCTAATATAAATACTATTATTAACCAAATTTAATACTACCTATTATTATGAAAAAAATTACATTACTTTCGATTACAACTATTTTACTACTGCTGTTTTCATCTATAAGTTTCAGTCAAACGGCAAACCTAGGGATACTTTCTACTTTTGAAAGTTTTACAGGTGCTGGAAGTGTTGCAAACTCAGGAGGAACCATTAATGGCGATTCCGGTACATTTTTTGGATCTTTAAGCGGAGGAAATAACGGAGACCAATACATTGGTGATGCTGTAACTGACCAGGCTAGAAAAGATTTAATGAGATTGTATATTCACCTTAACGATCTTTTTGTTGACTATCCTAACACTCACGCTGCCGCATTTGGAGCTATTGGAGCTGGTGAAACGCTTACTCCTGGAGTATATTCAATTGCTTCTGCTGGATCGGTTGGAACCATTCTTAATCTTGATGGAGGAGGAGATCCTGACGCTTTTTTTGTTATTAAATTTGCGGGAGCATTTACAGTTGGAGCAAATTCAATTGTAAATTTAACTAATGGTACACAATCATGTAATGTTTTTTATATCGCTGCTGGAGCTATATCTGTTGCTGCAGATGCCGATATAAAAGGTACCTTATTTTCAAAGGGAGGAGCTGTTGGTCTTGCGGCAAACGTTATTCTTGAAGGAAGAATGCTTACCACGGCTGGAGCAATAACTCTTGCAGGTGGTGCAAGTGCATCTCAACCACCTTGTACAACAGCAATTGAAATATTTTGTGAAGCGGCCTGTGTTCCTGCCGCTGCTGTTGATGTTTTAGGATCTGTTTCAGATTTTATGCTTTTTTCTAGTGCTGGTAATGTGGCAAACACAGGTATATCAGGAGTTAATGGTAATATTGGTACAAATTCAGGAACTATAGCTGGTTATACTACTGGAATTCATATAGGAAATGAGGAGACTCCAAGTACTCTTACAGCAACAGCAGCAGCAGATTTAGACAATGCTTATACTGCACTTATGGCTTTGACTGTTACAGGAACGCATGCGGCAGCTTTTGGAGCAGGAGAAACATTATCTGCTGGAGTTTATGATATGGCAGCAGGATCTTTAGGAGGAACAATTACTCTTGATGGCGGTGGAGATAGCGATGCAATATTTGTTATGAGATTTGCGGGTGCATTTAATGTAGCTTCAGGATCAAAAGTAATTTTAGCTAATGGTGCTAGTCGTTGTAATATTTTTTGGATCGGAGGAGCTGGTGTTGTCACTGGTGCAGTTAATATAGGAGCAAACTCTATTGTAAAAGGAACATTTCTTTCTCATGGTGGAGCCTGTAACTCAGGAGTGAATGTGTTTCTTGCAGGGCGACAATTTTCTACAGGAGGTGCAGTTAATACTAATGCAGCTATACTTTATACTAATCCAGAATGTGTTACTTCTACGCCTTTGTTAGACACTGATGGTGATGGAATTCCAGATTTCACAGATACAGACGATGATGGTGATGGAATTAACGATGCTGATGAAGCGTTAATTGGTACAGATCCTTTATTAATCGATACAGATGGTGATGGTAATAGTGACGGTGTGGATGATTTTGATGATGATGGTATTGATAATGCAACAGAATCAGATGAAAATTCTGAAATTGTAACAGATACGACTCCAGCAGATGGATTCCCAGATATTACAGATGGAGTAGACACTGATAGTGATGGAACTCCAGATATTACAGATACAGACGATGATGGCGACGGAATTAATGATGCAGATGAAGCGTTAATTGGTACAGATCCTTTATTGTTCGATACAGATGGTGATGGTAATAGTGACGGTGTGGATGATTTTGATAATGATGGTATTGATAATGCAACAGAATCAGATGAAAATTCTGGAATTGTAACAGATACGACTCCAGTAGATGGAAACCCAGATATTACGTTTGACAACACTACTTTAAGTGTTGATAATTATAGCATTAGAAATGTTGTAATTCACCCAAACCCATTTAATGATAGAATTTCAATTCATTTATCTTCGGATTTTGATAACGATTCTTTTGAAATTAAATTATTAGATTTAAACGGAAGAGTGATCTCAAATAACAAATCTCAAAGTGTTAACGGTTTAATAAGTATTGAGAATTTAAATAACCTAAAACAAGGCGTATATTTTATTATGATTACAAATAGTAGTGATGGTGAAAGCAATGTTTCAAAATTAATTAAAAACTAAAATTTTTAAACTTAATTTTAAAAAGCCACCTTAATTGGTGGCTTTTTAATTTTCTTTAGGCAACACCCTTAAACTGTATAAGTTTTATAATCTCAGATCAAATTATGATCTGAGATTTTTTATTTTTTAATATTAAATTTCACACACTTATACTTGAGTAAAAAACTCCAATAGTAAGCGAAAACCAAGCTAGATTAATCAGTTTATAATTAGGTTTAGAAGGAGAACTCATATTTCTTCGCGTATTATTTACAATAAAAATTAGGGCTAATTATTTTAAATATTCCATCCCGAAAATTAGAACTTCTTTAGCTTTCGATTATTTAAACCGAAGCAAACCTTGTGCATTACCTTCAGCAAATGCTAGATTTAGCTATAGAATGCAAATCGTTATGTAAAACACACAATTAATACTAATTACACTACATTATCGAACACCTCTGAAGCATTTTAAACTATTTTAGATGGCAATTTACTTTTTAAAGTGCAGTTTTAGTAAAGAGTTTATTTCAGGATTAACCTATTCTTTTACTTATAATAAATTGGTGGATGCTAATAAAATGCGTCAGTTTTATGTAAATTTAAATTTTGATATTGCTGGAAAATCAATCTATTTGGTAAATAACAAAAGCCTAACAAACCAAAGTGAATTTTCGCTTTAGAATGTGCATAATATGCAAAAGTAGATATCAATTTAAGCTATTATTTTAACTTTGAAAAAGAACAAAAAATAGCCACAAGTCCGTTTGCAAGATGTAATTTGGCTTATAGGAATTCAGATTTTTTAACATTTGCACAACAATATTACTCTGGTGAATCTTAAAGTGTGCTTGCTTTTAGGGTTCGTTCACTTTAATTTATAACAAATTAGGCGCAGACGATGTTGCATTTTTAGGCGAAACAGGAAACAATCGTTTAAAAGCAAATATAGAATATCGTTTTCCAATTTTTTGATTATTTTTAAAGGTGCTTTGTTTTGCAGATGCAGGAAACATTTGGCATTAAGAAGAAAATATTGCTTTACCTAAAAGCGACCGTTTCTATTTTAAGATTGATGAACTAATTCTTAGCTTTGCTATCGTATATTCTTTTAAAATAGAAGCGTTTAAACGAATCTCATGCGCTTAAGAACGCCCTTTTTTTACATATACTTGGGTTTTTGTGTATACATATTTTAGGACTATTAAGTATATGGTGTACAAGACTATAGCGAGTTAAGTTTATATTAAAAAAGAAAACTAGCTGAAGGAAAAGATAAAATACTAGCTATAAATAATGTTAGAAATAAATTAATAGCTAGAGCTTTTGCACTTGTAAAAGCAATTAATTATACACGTCTTAAGTTTCCAATTTAAATATTTCGTAAACTCTTTTTTAAATCCGTTTTCAGATTCTTGACAAACGAAACAGTTCCTATTTCTTTTTCCCAAGACTAATCAATTTTTTAGCAGTTACTTGTTAAGAAGTTTGGCTATAATCAATATAAAAAACTGAGTTTCAAGACTAATTCCTCCCGCTTGGGAAGAATGTATTCCTTTTACATACATTGAAATACTGTTTAAGACAGCATCGAATGCATTTCGCTTCACTGTCTTTCTCATAACTGTTTTGTGCTTGTTTCTCATTTCTTCTTGAAATCTAGCTTTTCTTCATGTTTCTCGCCCAGAGTCGGGTCACTAAGTAAACTTCCATTGCTGAATGCACACCGTTTTCTCTAAAACCATATAAAACTTTGTTCTGTTTTTTCTATAAGCTGTTACTTTCGAATTTTTAAACATACGTTTAGAAACTTGGTACAATATAAAAAGTGTAATAAATTGAGGGCTTAAAAACCACGACACAAAAACTTGAAGTAAAGTAAATATTGTTTTTAAAATTATTGCTGCATTTCTCTCACTTTTTCCGAAAAGCGATAAGATTAAATTTTAAAAACGAGAAGTTTATTCTGGTCGCTGCGATAGCGCAATATAGTGAAGTCCAGTTCCCGTTACTGGATTTCAATAAATAAATTTTTTTTATTTCTATTTGTAGGGTATAGGTGCTGAATAACTCGTTTTTCAAACTATTAATTTGCTTTCAATACTATGCTTTATAACTAACTAATTTTCTATATTTTAGCATTCTAAAACTTAGTAAAGCGTTATTTATAGTTAAAACCTGTGATTTGTGTAAATTTATCAAAAAAGTATGTAACTAAAAGTTGTGGTTTACAATTATCTTTATTGTTATAAATATAGCGATTGAAATGGTAATTAAAAATCCAAAATCCGCTTTAAATTTTATCTAAGAAATCTAAGATAGCATTTGTAAATTCCTATTTAATCCAAAGCTATAGAAATACTTATTCTTTCCTTTATAACTTAAAACAGTATACGTTTTTTATTACCTAATTAAATAATACATTTATGAATAGCCAAGATGAATCTAAAAAAGAAATTAGAAATGAAATAATAGAATTACAGCAGGAATTTTTAAGCACAATAAAAGACATTGACCCTAAAAGGCGTAATATACTAGAGCAAGAATTAATGATGGCTATGCAAGGTGTTTCTTTAAAAAATAAAGAGAGAGCAAAGCGCGCAGCTGAATTGATAATAGCTAATTTGGAGCTTAAATTCATGAATCAAGAAAAAGCAAAACGCGCAGCCGAGCTGGTTATTGCTAATATAGAATTAGTCTTTCAAAATGATGAAAAATCAAAACGAGCTGCAGAATTGGCTATTGCTAATAAAGAACTTGTTTATCAAAACGATGAAAAAGCGAAGCGAGCGGCAGAATTAATTATTGCAAACATTGAGTTGGTCTACCAAAATCACGAGAAATCAAAACGTGCCATAGAATTACATATTGCTAACAAAGAACTTTTATTTCAAAATGAAGAGAAAGAAAAACGTGCCGCAGAGTTAGTTATTGCTAACAAAGAACTTTTATTTCAAAATAAAGAGAAAGAAAAACGTGCAGCAGAATTAGTCCAGGCAAAAGAGAAAGCAGAATATAGCGACTTATTAAAATCTGCATTTTTAGCAAATATGAGCCACGAGATAAGGACACCTATGAATGGTATTCTTGGTTTTGCCGATTTACTGAATGAACCTGAACTTACTGGAGAAACGAAGCAAGAATATATAGATATTATTAAAGAAAGCGGTACTCGAATGCTCAATATTATAAATGATATAATAAGTATTTCGAAAATTGAATCAGGATTAATGGAATTAAATATACGGGAATTAAATATTAACAAGCAAGTTGATTTTATTTATTCGTTTTTTAAACCCCAAATCGAAGAAAAAGGTATACGTTTTATTATTAAAAACTCGTTATCCGAAGAGGAGGCAATAATTAATTCTGACAGCGAAAAAATCTACGGTATTCTTACCAATGTGATTAAAAACGCTATTAAGTATACAGAAAAGGGAACTATAGAATTAGGTTATGGTTTGAAAACAAAAAGAGAGCCAAAAGAGATAGAATTTTATGTGAAAGATACAGGAATTGGAATACCAAAAAGTAGACAGGAAGCAATATTTGAACGCTTTATACAATCCGATCTTTCAGACGAAAAATCATTCGAGGGAGCAGGACTAGGCTTATCAATTTCAAAAGCTTATGTAGAATTACTTGGTGGTAAGATTTGGGTAGAAAGCAAAGTAAAAAAAGGTTCAACGTTTTATTTTACTATACCTTGTAAATTAAAAGAACGAGTCCAGACTATTAAACCCATGGCTTTACCTAATAAAGTTAAAAAAAATCTTGATCCTAAAGATTATAAATTAAAAATATTAATTGCTGAAGATGACAATATATCAACAATGCTCTTATCGGCACTTATTGAGATATATTGTTTAACAATTCTTCGAGCTAAAACAGGTTTAGAGACTGTAGAATTATGTAGAGCTAATCCTGACATTGATTTAGTTTTGATGGACATTCAAATGCCTAAGCTAGGTGGACTTGAAGCCACCCGAGAAATTCGAAAATTTAACAATAACATTATTATTATAGCACAAACAGCTTCTGTAATAGCTGGCGATCAAGAAAAGATAATTGAAATGGGATGTAATGACTATATATCGAAACCAATTAATAAAAACAATTTATTTAATTTGGTTGAAAAATATTTCGACGTATCTCATGCAAACTAAAAAACATTGATTAAGCATAAAGGTTAAGACTTCTAATTTTAGTTATAGAAGGAATTAAATTCGTGATTACTAAATTATCTTTGAATCAAGTTAGACAGTTGCCTAGAAAACCTAATTAAATAATTTTCATAAATAGTATCAATAGAAGACTTAAAAATTTGCTTTTTTAAAACAGTAAACTACTTACTTCTGTAATAGATAAAATGTGTTTAATTCAAAAAAAAAATGATTTTAGAGCAACAAACATTGAAGCCATTTTGAATAACACAAAAAGCCATTTACAATATCTATATTAATAAATGAATAATATCTCATTTTGAACATTGCCTTATATATAGTGCGTACATTAGCGATTGAAATACCCATTCAATAACACCTAACCAAAAAACCTATATCATGAAAAAAAACGGATTTGAAATGGAGAAAGCAACTCCCCATATTATAGTGGAAATTATACAATATATTCCGAATGCCGTTGTTAGTAAAACTATTATCAAGAAAATCAGTGGTAATATTACTGCGGTTTCTTTCGATATTGGAGAAGAACTGGCCGAAAAAACATCTCCATTTGATACTTATATACAGATTATAGATGGTAGAGCTCATCTTACTATTAATAAAAAAGAATATCAGCTAGATCTTGGAGAAGGTCTCATCATTCCTGGTAATCAATCACACTACTTTACAGCAAATGAGCAATTTAAGATGATATCTACAGTAATTAAGAGCGGTTACGAAGATTTTGATTAGTTATGGCATCTAAATCCATTTTTAGTTATGAAAGTTTGAGTTGAATAATTTTATTTAAAAGTGTCTAAAACAAGTTGTTAGCTTTAATTGTATCTTGTATAATAGTAAGACTTAATAGGATGTGACTCGCAGTGTTTAGTGTGACGATTTGTTGCATTACTAGTTAAATAAGGTAAGCCCTTCTTTTTTGAAGCGTTTTTTTGTAAAAAAGGCATCCCATTTATGTGTGTCTACAAGTCAATTAGTTAAACGTTGTAATAAAGTTTTAATATATAGAACAACTTATTGCAACTAAAACTAAAAGCCTAATTATATTAACCAATATGCAATAAAATTAATCTCTTGAAATTATATATAAAGTACATGGTAAGTTTGAGGTGTAAGCTCATGGTTAAACAAGAGTTGGAAAGACTTGGATTACACTATACTAGAATTGATCTTGGTATGATTGAAATTTTAGAGGATATTGACGAAGAAAAGAAACTACTTCTAAAAAGCAATTTATCATCGTCGGGTTTAGAGTTACTAGATGATAAAAAAAACATTCTTATTGATAAAATTAAAAATGTTATTATAGAAATGGTTCATTATACAGATGAAGTGCCCAAAGTCAATTTTTCAGATTATATTAGTGAAAAACTGAGCTATGATTATACTTATTTGTCCAACTTATTTTCAGAGGTTAAAGGCATAACCATACAACACTTCATTATAAAGCATAAAATAGAAAGAGCCAAAGAACTTATTCTATATGACGAATTAAACCTTACAGAAATATCTTGTAAATTAAATTATAGCAGTGTTGCACATTTGTCCAATCAATTTAAAAAAGTAACAGGGCAATCACCATCTTTTTATAAAAAAATAGGCAAAAAAAGGAAGAAAAATTTAGAGAACCTGTAAGATATGTAATCCTTCACTTTAGTTTTGTAATACCAAATATTGAATTTTGAATCACCGTTTTATAGTATTGGAGATGAATTCATTATATGTAAAAAAAATAAGATAAAAATAAATTCTAGAGCTGCAACGAGACGTTTAAAACACCATTAAATAGGATATATCTTGTCCTGAAATACAGCTACAGGTTAAAATTGATTTTACGCTGATAATTTATATACCATATTTGGTGTTTTATAGTCTAAAGATAAATGTAATCTTACTTCATTGTATAAATTAATTGCAGCTCTCTTTGCGTGTGCTACGTTTTCAAAGGTCTGGTCTAGATAAAATTCGTCTTTTAGTATTCCGTTTAGGCGTTCTGCCATCGCATTTTCGTAGCAATGATTTTCTTCAGTCATACTAATATCTATCTTTTTTCTTTTGAGTATTTGTGTGTATACATTGCTACAGTACTGTATGCCTCTGTCTGAATGATGAATAAGCTGTTTAATATTTTTAGCTTGATATATGGCCTTATTAAGGGCTCTAACGCATCCATTGAGTTCAAGACTATCACTAAGGTTATAACCGACAATTTTTCTAGAATGCATGTCTGTAATGAGCGCGAAATAACAAAATCCTTTTACGGTTCTAACATTTGTGATATCACTTACCCATATTTGATTTGGTCTAGTAACTTCTATATCTTTTATAATATTACTGTACTTATAAAAGCGATGGTATGAGTTAGTTGTTCTGGCACTATATTTCTTTCTGAGTGTTAGCATTTGATGTTTTCTAAGGACATTAAACAATGTGTCTCTACCAACTTTAATATTAGCTTTAGTAAAATCTACATTTAAGGATTTTATAAGTTTTCTGACGCCTTCTCTAGGAAGGGATTTGCGTCTTTTTCTAACAATATTTATAATCTGTTGTTCGAGAATTAAACGTTTATCAGCTCTTTTTTTATACTTGTAATAAGCATTACGTTTAAGTCCAAAACCATTAGATATAGTAGTTAAAGAGGCAAATCCCTTAGTTTTTTATTTAGCTTTAATTAAGGCTTTATACTTAACTTTTTTTTTAGTTAAGCAATAGATTTGTAACCCAGATCCTCAGCAGCAACTTCTAGATATGATTCTTCTACCATTGCATCGAGATCCTTTTTAAGTAGTAATTTTTTAAGTTGTTCCACCTCTTTTTGAAGTGCTTTAATTCTAGATATTTCGTCTTTAGTTTCCACTTTTACTCTGGTGTTCATTAAGTCTTTACGATTGTACTTTTTAATCCACTCATAGACTGTTGTGGGAGCAATAGAGTAGAGTTTACAAAGTTCGCTCTTTGTGTGTTTTCCGATAGTAAGTTCGGCTAAAATTTTTAATTTAAAAGGTTCACTGTAACGTCTAATTACTTTGTCATTTCTGTACATAATGTTTAAAATTATGTAGCCTTATTTCAGGATGGGTCAAAATTATTGCCAACGTTGTTGTGTATGGTTAGTTTCGTGGTTAAGCAACTAAATTAATAAACAAATACTGACCAAGAAAGTAGGCAAGAAGCCAGCAATAAATTATATACGGTGTTGCCAGCAGTTTTTATTTTTTCGGTAAATATAATTTCATCTTTTCTATTTCTACATCGTCTAAATGTCCCATTTTACTTTCGTCTTTTGTTATTAAGTGTAAATGAATGTTTGAGTCGTGATGTGTAAAAACTCCTTTATGTTCAGTTGAGAAAAAACCAATAATTATTGCTTCTTCATTTTTCAACTCGTAATTAGTTTGTCCTTTATGAGCCTCTTCTGGTGAAGAAACCTTTGTTCCTTTAGGTAAATTTTGAATATGAATAATTGCTTTTGATATTCTTCCTGTTAGTTTGAAAGCAAAAGGTCTTTTAAAGTCAGTCGTCTTTTCGTCAACTAAATTTTCAATGTCTTTAATAGACTTTATGTTTGAAGCTAATTCTATTTCATTCCATTCGGTTACATTGGCATACACCAAGAAAGGTGCTGAGATATCAAATGTTTTTTCAACTGTCATAGTTGAATCTGACGTGACTTTTGAAACGTAACTATTCCCATCGTTAATAAGTATTTCTCCAGTCAGATAACTTTCTGGCCCAAGTCCATAAAGGCCTTTTTTATTAGAAATAGTATCGAGACTAATACTTCCACCTAATTCTCCTTTCCACATAACATTTTTCATTGCACCTACAATATTAATGTCTGAATAGGTTTCATTAGAGTTGGTTTTCTTGTGGTCAGAATTGCAACCAAATATTCCGATTGTTAAAATTCCAACTATTACTTTTTTTATCATAATTTCGTTTTTATCAAATTATTGTAACGTGTTCCTTTAGTTTGTAATAAATATCTTTAGATAGAAAAAGAGGAGAACTATAACGTGTTTTAGAATAACGCTCCCTTACACGTACGAGTCCTCTCTTTCTATACTGTTGCCAAGAACCATTTGGAATACCAGGAGTCAAAATCTCCCGATAAAGGAAGTAGTTAACGCAACATATTTATTCACTCTAATTGTAAAAATATGAAAAATTACAAAGAAGTCGTTGGAATCGATGTTTCAAAAAAAACAATAGATGCCTTTTGTTATCAAGCAGAAGTACATAAGGAGTTTATTAACGATGTAGTAGGTTATAAAAGTCTTTTAAAATGGGTTTCAAAGTATACCAATGAAATTGACGTTTTTTATTGTTTTGAGAATACAGGATATTACTCATTAAAATTAGCGCTTTATTTCGCTAGTCAATCTATAGTTTATGTAGAAGAAAGTCCTTTAAAAATAAAACGTTCATCGGGAATTGTAAAAGAAAAGACAGACAAGCTTGATGCGGCTTTAATAGCACGTTATGCTTGGCTTTATAGAGAAGAGTTGGAACCAAGTACAGTAAAAAGTATGTCTCATTTAGAGCTTGGAAGACTGTTAGCTTTACGGGATCAATTAGTTAGAAATAATGCAGGTCTTAAAGGTACTTTAAAAGAAATGAAAATACTTTTATCTAGTCCAACCACAGATTCTGGTTGCATAAGCTTAAAACGCAGTATAGACTATTTATCTAAGCAAGTAAAATCAGTAGAGGATAGGATAAAAGAGATTATTTCTCAAGATGAATCGATGCAAAAAAATTATGAATTATTATCGAGTTTAAAAGGAGTAGGTTTAGTAGTTGCTAGTCAATTAATTTACCATACAGGAAACTTTACACGCTTTGCAAGTTGGCGTGCTTTTTCTAGTTATTGTGGAACAGCGCCATTCGAGCATCGTTCTGGAACCAGTATCTATAAGCGAAAACAATGTCATTATTTAGGAGACAGAAAAATGAAAAGCTTATTAAGTATGGCAAGCGTTTCTGCAATACAACATGATAGTGAATTAAGACAATATTATAAGCGAAAAGTAGCAGAAGGAAAAGATAAAATGTTAGCCATAAATAATGTTAGAAACAAACTAATTGCAAGAGCTTTTGCTGTTGTGAAAAGAGGAACACCTTATGTTGTTTTACAACAGCATGCAGCTTAAAAAAAAACAGAATATTTATTAGGAAATGATCTTGGAATACGTGTATGGTTAGTTGCGTTGGCTAACAACTAAATTAGTAAAAGAAAACGAACCAGAGGAAATTCCGAAGGAATTTCCAAGTAGGCGATAACCAAGCAATTGATTATACACGTTGTTGTAACCAGTTATTATTCTATTATCTTTTCTGTACTTGCTCCAAGCCAGTATTCAATTAATGAATCAAAACTGAAAATTAATACAATAAATAGAATAGTAATTCCAAAAGTGATTAATCTTTTTTTAATAGGAACACTAGTTTTTGATTGAAAGTTGGTAAGCTTAATGACTATCTCTTTTACTATTTCTCTATTGAAAAATAGAATTAAGAATAACATTAAAAGAACTATTATGGCATTGGCTAATGCTGGATATACATCAAGAAAAATAATATCGAATATAATTATGTTTACCATTATAGGTAATAATATCAATACTCCTGTCAATTTTGTTTTATTCCATAATAGAAACCAAGCTCCTAAAAGTTGAAAAACACCAACGAACAAAATATAAAAATATGAGTGTCCCATAAATGTCCAAGCCAATGAAAATCCACTAGCTTCTCCTAATGTTGTATTTGCAATTTCATCAGGTATTTTTCCTTTCATATAGAATTGACCGCCTAACAATTTAGATATTGCATAAATATTAAGAATAATAAAAACGCATTGACGCAAGACAAGTTCCAATGTTACTTTGTAGTTTGATTTATTCATTAGTTCTTTATTTAATTAACTTAAGAATTTAAATACTGATGGATACTTTACAGATTTGCCATTATGGTATTTTAGGGTATTAGTTATTACAACTACAAAATTTAGAAAATACATTGCACTGATAGTTATTAGCATTCCAGCAAAAGAAATGGTTGTTAGTTCAAGTTTTGAGGTAATAAAAAGACCAATAACTAATAAAAACAAAAGTAAGGTCCAAGATATTTGAAAATTTAAAATGGATTTTCCAACTTGGTCTATATCTTTTATCTTATCCTTTTTTGAAGTCCAAATAATTAGTGGAATTAATATACCAAGTAATGGAAATGCTATAAACCCTAGTTGTGACAAGTTTAATAGTAATAAAGCTTTACTATCTTCAATAATTTGCCAATCTATTAATTCGTTAGGTGTAACATTTAAGGCACTAGATAATCTTTTAATAGAATCTCCAGTAGGTTGGGTTTCTCCATTTTCAATTCTTTGAACTGTCCGTAAACTTAATCCAGAATTTTCTGCCAAGAGTTCTTGTGACATTCCGTTTCGCTTTCTTAATTCTTTTACTCTTTTTGCTAAATCTTTATTCTTCAATTGAGAGATGTTTAATTGTTGAAAGCAAAGCTAAATAAAAGCATTGGCATTGGTGTCGTCATCCATATGACATCTTTACGTCATCTGTGTTTTAATTGGTTACAACGGTTTTGTATATGGAAAGTTGCGGGTTTGCGTGCGAGGAATTTCCGAGGGAAATTCAGACGTAGCAAACGTGCAACGACCTTTGTTTAAGCCTAACACAAGCAATTTTTTATATACGGTGTTGTGCTTAGTTTTTATTCAGTTCCTTTTCGCTTTTTGTTTTATCGTTCAATTTTTTTAGTAATAATTCCGCACTTTTAGTCGAATTCAATTTTCCACTTTGAAATTCCGAAATAATAGCAAAATTCGGCAAAATTTCTAAATCCTTTGATGGTTTTAGTAATGAATCAATTTCCGCTTTGGTATTGAATTCCGTTATCGTGTTCAGTTTATTCCTCAAGTCAGTTTTTGCATATTCAAATTGTTCGACTAATTTTTTCTTCTCTAAATCTTTTTCTCCAATTGATTTGAGTTTTAAAATTAGTGAATCAACAATTCTATTATGTTTGATTGCAGAATAATAAATCATTGCGGAATTCTCTCCGTCATATTTTTTTATTCGTTTTGAGTTAATTTCATTAAAATGTTTTTCAATCTTATTTTCCTCAATTTTATTCAGGCTATCCAGTTTAATTCCAATGGTCGAAAATGAACTTTCAACTTCTTTTGTGAGTTGATTGCAAGAAATCAAAGTCAGGATTATTAATGTCAGCAGTATGTTTTTCATAAATTAAGCACAACGTGTTCCTTTAGTTTGTAATAAATATCTTTAGATAGAAAAAGAGGAGAACTATAACGTGTTTTAGAATAACGTTCCCTTACACGTACGAGTCCTCCTTTAGTTTGTAATAAATATCTTTAGATAGAAAAAGAGGAGAACTATAACGTGTTTTAGAATAACGTTCCCTTACACGTACGAGTCCTCTCTTTCTATACAGTTGCCAAGAACCATTTGGAATACCAGGAGTCAAAATCTCCCGATAAAGGAAGTAGTTAACGCAACATATTTATTCACTCTAATTGTAAAAATATGAAAAATTACAAAGAAGTCGTTGGAATCGATGTTTCAAAAAAAACAATAGATGCCTTTTGTTATCAAGCAGAAGTACATAAGGAGTTTATTAACGATGTAGTAGGTTATAAAAGTCTTTTAAAATGGGTTTCAAAGTATACCAATGAAATTGACGTTTTTTATTGTTTTGAGAATACAGGATATTACTCATTAAAATTAGCGCTTTATTTCGCTAGTCAATCTATAGTTTATGTAGAAGAAAGTCCTTTAAAAATAAAACGTTCATCGGGAATTGTAAAAGAAAAGACAGACAAGCTTGATGCGGCTTTAATAGCACGTTATGCTTGGCTTTATAGAGAAGAGTTGGAACCAAGTACAGTAAAAAGTATGTCTCATTTAGAGCTTGGAAGACTGTTAGCTTTACGGGATCAATTAGTTAGAAATAATGCAGGTCTTAAAGGTACTTTAAAAGAAATGAAAATACTTTTATCTAGTCCAACCACAGATTCTGGTTGCATAAGCTTAAAACGCAGTATAGACTATTTATCTAAGCAAGTAAAATCAGTAGAGGATAGGATAAAAGAGATTATTTCTCAAGATGAATCGATGCAAAAAAATTATGAATTATTATCGAGTTTAAAAGGAGTAGGTTTAGTAGTTGCTAGTCAATTAATTTACCATACAGGAAACTTTACACGCTTTGCAAGTTGGCGTGCTTTTTCTAGTTATTGTGGAACAGCGCCATTCGAGCATCGTTCTGGAACCAGTATCTATAAGCGAAAACAATGTCATTATTTAGGAGACAGAAAAATGAAAAGCTTATTAAGTATGGCAAGCGTTTCTGCAATACAACATGATAGTGAATTAAGACAATATTATAAGCGAAAAGTAGCAGAAGGAAAAGATAAAATGTTAGCCATAAATAATGTTAGAAACAAACTAATTGCAAGAGCTTTTGCTGTTGTGAAAAGAGGAACACCTTATGTTGTTTTACAACAGCATGCAGCTTAAAAAAAAACAGAATATTTATTAGGAATTGATCTTGGACGGTTTTGTGTATGATTAGTTGCGTGTTTTAAGCACTAAAGTTAGCAAATAAAACACAGATAGAAAATCCGCGAGGATTTTCGTAAGTAAGCTAGAACTAGCCATTAATTATACACGGTGTTCTACGCAGTTTTTATTCAGGTTCTAATTCCGTTTCTTTTATTTCTCCGTTTTTTATATCATCAAATTCGATGATTTCAACTCCATAAATATTATTCGTATTCTCTGGATGTATCTTTTTCATTGTCTCAAAATAGTCAGCCATAAACATATTTAAATCGCCTAAACCTTTAGTGAAATAATGAATTTTATTTCCATTGTATGAAACTTGTAGAGTTCCATATTCTTTTTCTTCAGATTTTTTTCGGTTAGAATTCCGTTTAAAGAATTCCTCCATTTTCCAAATCGTATCAGTAATTGGTATTTGTTTTTCGTACACAATTTTCCATTCAGGATTTTGGTCAAAAGTATCTTCCTTAAATTCAGTTCTTATTTTTATTAAATCAGATTTTTTTGTTATTTCAATTCGTTCAGCTCCTTGATATGTACAAACAGAATGGTTAAACCAAATTTTGATTGTGTCCGATTCAGTCATTTTTTTCTTAAAATCGGTTATGTCCGTTTTGAGATTAAATTCAGGTTTTCTCAATTCCGTTTTCTTTTCAGTTTCTTTTTTACAAGAAGCCAAAATCAAAGTCAGAATTAATATTTTGAGTAAGTTTTTCAAATTGCGTAGAACGTTTATGTATAAGAATAGTTGCGGGTTTGTATGCGAGGATTTTCCGAAGGAAAATCAGACGTTACAAACACGCAACGACCTTTGATTAAGCACTAAACCGCAATTATTTTTATACGGTGTTGTGTGCCGTTTTTATTTTTATTTTCCATTCGTTTGTGTCTAATTCCATTATTTCATTTCTACTCCAATTAGTAAATTCCTCACACTCAAATTCCAATATATTTCCGTTCCATTTTCTAAATCGGATGTCATCCATTTTAAATGGACTTTGGATTTCAGTCAAGTCAGATAATGAACTGTTCATTTTTTCAATTTCATAGTAATTATGAAAAAAGAAAATTCCATCAGGTGAAACTTCTAAATCCTGATATTGAGGTTGACTTTCCGTTTCTATTATGTTCAAGTCAGAAGCGTTTAGTCTGTAAACATAATCAGAAGTCAGAACAATAATTTCATTCCGATTTTCCGAATACTTCACTTCTTTTGGCGTTCCACGAAATTGTCCAACAGTTTCATTTAAATTTTCATCGATAAACTTAATCCAAGTCCAAGATTGAGAATTCCAAGGACTTTCAATATCATAAATCCTTTCTTTAAATTCTCCAGAATATGGTTGGTTTATAATTTCAGTTTTCAATGTATTTTCGGTTTTTCTCAAATGGCACACAACGTGTTATATGTGGATAAATATACTAATTATCCCTTGTTATTTTCCGGATAAGAGGAAGTTTTGTTCGTCTTTATCGGTTTTTTTTAATTGTTCTACAGCAAAATCTAATGGGCTTTTAATAGATAGTAGATCTTTTCTGGCAACATGTGTGTAAATCATTGTGGTTTCAGGTTTACTGTGTCCTAAAAGCTCTTGAATGTGTCTTAAATTAACGCCATTTTCTAATAAATGAGTTGCATAACTATGTCTTAGCGTATGTGGTGTAACGTTTGTTTTTATGCCACATTCATTTTTATATTTTTTTATAAATTTTCTAACACTACCAGCAGTATATTGTTGCTTTATTTGGCCTTCTACAAAATAATGCTTTGGAGAGTAGGTAACTAGATAGTTTTGTAATAAAGGTAAAAAACTTTCAGCTAATGTAACATACCTGTCTTTTCTACCCTTACTGTTTCTTATAAAAATTTGTCTTCTGTTAATATGGAAATCTTCAATTCTTAAATTTATTAACTCACTTATACGTAATCCGCCAGAGTATAGTAAGGCTATTATAGCACGATGTTTTAAATTTTTTGCTTTACTAATTAGATGTATTATTTCTTTTTGAGATAAAACAGAAGGTAATGCGCGATCTCTACTTGGTCGTGTTAATTCTAGATTGCTTATTTTAGTAATAGGCTCAAAAATAATAAACAATTTTAGAGCACTAATAAATTGACGTTGTGTACTAACACTGTAATTTCGCTTTATATATACAGTCTCTATATAAAGCTCGACATCTTTATTGGTTAGTGTTTCTAAGCTTTTATTTGTGTGAAACTCAATAAAATCTGCAATAGAATACGAGTAGGTATTTATGGTGCTTTGGCTGTAGCGCTTTCCTTTTAAATATTTGTAAAAATTATTTAGTAATAATTTTTGTTCTCTATTTAATACTCTTTTATGCTTTGGGATTATTACTACTTCTTGTTTAACAATGACTTTACTAAAAAACGTGTCTCCATCTATAACGGCCTTGCCTTTAAAGTTTTTATAGATAAGTTTTAAATTTGATGGATTGTTTTTAATATACCATACTTTATGTGTATTACTCCACTTTGCACGTGGTAATGTTCTAACGATAGCAGTTAAACTAGAATTGTGGTCGAAATTAATACCAATACTATGTTGTGCTCTGTGTAGTAATTTTTAAAGTTTAATTTTATGTATATCAGTCATGTAGATTGTAAATTTAAGAAAAATTAAACTATTAAAAACAAAAAAGCGAAGTATTAAACTTCGCTTTTACAATTCTATATTCTAAAACAATCTACTCCTTCTTCTCAAGAACTGAGTCTGCTTTTTTTGCTTTAGCTAAACCTTCAAAATATTTTTTAAAAGTGTTAATGTCTTCAGGTTTACCAATAATTTTTTTGTCTTTATCTAATACAAAATAACTAGGTGTTGCTGTTACATTGTATTGGTCGCCTATTGGGTTATCCCATTTGCCTTCTCCAAAAACGTGTAGAAAATCTGGATAATCGTATGTTAGTTCTTTCCAACGGTATAAATCGTTATCTAATGCTATTGCAATAACTTGGATGTCTTCTTTTGTTTTAGATTTTATAAATTCTTTTAACTGAGGTATTTCATCTAAACAGTGAGAACATGTTGTACTCCAAAAGAATAATAAATAGTTGTTAGAACCTTCTAATTTGCTAAGTTTAGATACTTTTATTTTGTCTTTTTCGTCTTTTATTTCAATGTTAAAATCTGGACCTATATTACCTATAGACGCATTTTTAAAATAGATAATGTTATTTGCTAATTCGTTATCATTATTAGCGCGAGCGCTATTTAACAAGTATTTAGAGCCAATATAATTAGCTACAACCTCATTATTTTCAATAGAAAACTGATTCCATAAAACTTCTAAAAGAATTCCTTTAATTTTCGGGTTATCTCCAATCGCTTTTACAACTGTATCTACGTTTTCCATGTAAGAGGCATCAGGATTTTTTCGGTCTATAAAACCAATAACATAATCTATAGTAGTTTTAATTAAAAAGTTAGAATCCTGAAGTGTTTTGTTACCAAAATTGATATTCGAGAAATAATTAGATTTTATGTTTTTAGAAAATGTAGAAACATCTTCTAATCCGTTTGGAATATATGGGCTACAGGCTTTTATAAAGTTATTAGCTATCATGCCATCTGAAGCTTTTTCGAACTCTTTTTGAGTGTCTTTTAAAATATTAAAAATCTTAGAATAGCCAGTTTTATCTTCTTTACCAGAGCCGTAATAATTGCGTATACTCTTGTTTACTAAAGCCATGCTACGGTTGTAAGAGTTGTACATTTTGTTTTCTGTAGATTTATCGAAAGTTAATCCTTTTTCTAAATCGAATTTTAAAACAATATCTTCTTTATTATTTATTATAAAATCGAAATTAAATTGCTCTTGAGGTTGCGAGTAAACTAAGCGATAAGTTCCAGGAATAGTAGCTTCGTCTAATGCCATTTCGAAAGTGCCATCTTCTGCCACATCTGCATTAGCCACAAATAATGAAGTTTCTGCAGTTACGCGATATAAGAATGCGAATTTAAAATCTTCGGCAGGCGTAAAAGTGCCTTTAATTGTATGTTGTGCGAATAATACCGAAGGTAATATAGCGAGTAAAAAAAGTAATTTTCTAGTCATTGTTAATGGTTTTATATTGTGTAAGGCAAAAACTTTGCCAAAGATGTTTTTTTAATTCAATATAGGTTTAAGTACTGCCAATGCTTGTTCTACGGTTTTAATGTTATCAAAGGTAAGTAATAAACGCAAGCCTTTTCTAGTTTGTTTTTCTTTCATTTTACCAGCTCTAGGATTTTGCTGTACGTATTTTAATAGTTTATTAAAATTTGTACTTTGGTAAAAGCGACTTTGCTGATCATTAATAAAGTAACCTACAAGTTTACCGTTTTTCATAATCACTTTTTCGATTCCTAATTTGGTAGCAGTCCATTTTAAGCGTACACTATCTAATAAATCGACTACTTGCGTTGGCAATTCTCCAAATCTATCTATTAATTCGGTTTCAAACTTAGCTAACTCTTCTTCAGTTTTAAAATTATTAAGTTGTGTGTAAAGGTTTAGTCTTTCGGCTATGTTATTAACATAATCGTCTGGGAATAGTAGTTCTAAATCACTATCAATAGTCATGTCTTTTACATATTCTTTGTCCTCGGGATCTTCATCATATAAATCCTTAAACTCATTTTCTTTAAGCTCTTCAATAGCTTCATTTAATATTTTCTGGTAGGTGTCGAAGCCAATTTCATTTATAAAACCACTTTGTTCACCACCTAATAAATCTCCAGCACCACGAATTTCTAAATCCTTCATCGCAATATTAAATCCGCTTCCTAAAGCAGTAAATTGTTCTAAGGCCTGAATACGTTTTCTTGCATCGTCTGTCATTGCAGAATACTCAGGCGTAATAAAATAACAGAAGGCCTTTTTGTTGCTTCGTCCTACACGACCACGCATTTGGTGTAAATCGCTTAGTCCAAAATTATTGGCATTATTAATAAAAATAGTATTTGCATTTGGTACATCGAGACCGCTTTCTATAATAGTTGTACTTACTAAAACATCAAAAGCGCCTTCCATAAAAGAGAGCATTAAAGTTTCTAGTTTTTTACCTTCCATTTGTCCGTGGCCAACACCAACTTTAGCATCTGGAACCAAACGCTGTATCATACCAGCAACTTCTTTAATGTTTTCTATACGATTATGAATGAAGAATACTTGTCCGCCACGCTGAATTTCATAACTCACAGCATCGCGAATGGTGTCTTCACTAAAACGAATAACATTGCTCTCTATAGGGTAACGATTAGGAGGAGCAGTAGTAATTACCGATAAATCTCGTGCAGCCATTAAGCTAAACTGAAGCGTCCTTGGAATAGGAGTAGCAGTTAAAGTCAAGACATCTACATTGTCTTTTATTGTTTTTAATTTCTCTTTTACTGCGACACCAAATTTTTGCTCTTCGTCTACAATTAATAAACCTAAATCTTTAAATTTTACTTTTTTATTTACCAGTTGATGCGTGCCAATAATAATATCTACATGGCCTTTTTCTAGCTTCTCTAAAGTCTCTCGTTTTTGTTTTGCAGTACGAAAACGGTTAACATAATCTACAGTTACAGGAAATTCTTTTAAACGCTCTTTAAAGGTTTTATTATGTTGAAATGCCAATATGGTCGTTGGCACTAAAACCGCGACTTGTTTACCATTATCGACCGCCTTAAAAGCAGCACGAATGGCAACTTCGGTTTTTCCAAAACCTACATCGCCACAAATTAAACGATCCATTGGTCGTTGGCTTTCCATATCTGCCTTAATATCTGCAGTTGCAGTAATTTGATCTGGAGTGTCTTCGTAAATAAAAGACGCTTCGAGCTCGTGTTGTAAATAACTGTCCTCTTTGTATTGATAACCTTTCTCTAGTTTGCGCTTAGCATAAAGCTTTATTAAATTAAAAGCAACGTGCTTAACTCTAGATTTGGTTTTTTCTTTTAATACCTTCCATGCTTTACTACCAAGTTTGTAAACCTTTGGTGGCTTCCCGTCTTTACCATTAAATTTAGTGATTTTATGTAAAGAATGAATGCTTAAATATAATACATCGCGTTCGCCATAAACTAATTTTATAGCTTCTTGCTTTTTCCCTTCTACATCTATTTTTTTTAGTCCACCAAACTTACCAATTCCATGATCTATATGTGTAACATAATCTCCAATATCGAGATTAGTAATTTCTTTTAAAGTAATCGCTTGCTTTTTTGCGTATCCATTTTTTAGATGAAATTTATGGTAACGCTCAAAAATTTGATGGTCTGTATAAACCACCATTTTATTACCATGGTCTATAAAACCTTGAAAAAGTGATAGTGTTATGGTTTGGTATTTTACATCTTGCTCTACATCATCAAAAATATCATGAAAACGTTTAGCTTGTTGCTCGCTTACACAGGCAATGTAATTTGTAAAACCGTTGTTATGGCTTTCGTTTAGGTTATTAATAAGTAAATCGAACTGTTTATTAAATGCAGGTTGTGGTGTGGTGTTAAATAAGATTTCTTCTTGTGGTTTTAGCCAAGAATCTGTACCAAACTCTACCACATTAAAATCTAAAAGCTGTTTTTTTAGTAATGTTGAATTACAGAATAACTCTACAGGCTCTGCATGTTTTACTTCGGTTGAAAGGCTTTTGAAGGCGTCTTCGGCTTTTATGAAGAATTCGTCTATTCTTGAGAAAAGCACTTCTACATTTTTTGTAAAAACTACGGTTTTTGAAGCAATGTATTTTAAGAAACTCTCACGAGACTCGTCTAAAAACTTGTTTTCAACATTTGGAATAATGCCAATTTTTTTAATCTGCTCGTTAGAGAGTTGTGTTTCTACATCGAAGGTTCTAATACTATCGACTTCGTCTCCAAAAAATTCAATTCTGTAAGGTTCGTCATGCGAAAAAGAAAATACATCTACAATACCACCTCTAACCGAAAATTCTCCAGGTTCTGTAACAAAATCGACACGTTTAAATTTGTATTCGAATAATACTTCGTTTACAAAATCGATATTTAAATCGTCGCCAACATTAATTTTTAACGTGTTACGTTCCAGCTCTTTCCTTGTAACTACTTTCTCAAAAAGTGCGTCTGGATAGGTTACAATTATTGCAGGTTTCTTACGCGAGTTTATTCTGTTTAAAACCTCTGCACGTAGCAGTATATTAGCATTATCTGTTTCTTCAATCTGGTATGGTCTTCTATAACTTCCAGGATAGAATAAAACATCTTTACCGTTTATAAGTTGCTCTAAATCGTTAAGATAAAAAGCAGCTTCTTCTTTGTCGTTAAAAATTAAAAGAAAAGGTTTTTCGGCAGTTTTAAAGCTTTCGTGTATTACAAACGAAAGTGCAGAGCCAACAAGGCCTTTTATATGCGTTTTATTTGTTTTTTCTTGAGTTTTGGCAATAGCGGTTTGTAGTTTTTGCAGTTGCAAAGACTGTGCATATGTTTGCGAGATTAGCAGTTTGCTCACGTATTAAAGTATTGGACAACAAATATAAGAGATAGAATGGTTAAATGGTAATTATGAAATTATTATTATAAAGTAATTGCTTTGTTTGAGTTATGTTTACCATCATGACAATAAGAACGTGCTTTATTCGTGTAGAAAACGATAGGATGGTTGCTTGGTAATGGAAATACGCTTAGAATTAAAGCTACTAAGCAAAGTAAAGATCATGTTTATGTAAAAAGTGTTTCAGTTAATGGGAGAGTTTTGAAAGACAATGTTCTGTCTCATAAAGATATAATTGGAGGTGGTGAAATTGTATTTGAAATGCATAATTTATATTAATACTTGTAGTAATAAAAAAAGAAAGATTTCATTTTAAAAGATTTGAACTTTAACTATCTTTGCTACTCTAAAACAATAAAATATATGTCATTTTCAGATTTATTCGATAGCGGATTTAAAAAGCGTAACGAGGACCATTTTGCATCAATTGTAAAAGTGGCAATGGACGATGGAATTATTACGGACGAAGAAAAAACATTTTTAGATCGTTTAGCACGTAATTTAGATATTGGTGAAAACGATTATAAGATAATATTAAAGGATTACCAATCGCACCCAATTAATCCACCAAGTTCTTACGATATTCGTTTGGAACGTTTATTTGATTTATCACGCATGGTTTATGTAGATCATATTAAAGGTGATCATGAGGAGATTTTATTACGTAAAATTGCTGTTGGATTAGGATTTAATCCAGACAACGTAAAATACGTAGTTGGTAAAGCATTAACTTTAGTTAGTAATGGTGTAGACTTAGATACGTTTATAGACGAAATAAAAGGAATGAATAGATAACTTATTTCATTTAAATAATTTAAAAAGCAAGCTATATAGCTTGCTTTTTTTGTATAATATATTTTAATTTTCTTAGTATTTCGGCTTTATCAAAAGGCTTACCAATATAACTATTTACGCTTCTCTGCTTACAATCGTTTTCTTCTTCTTTAGATGGGTTTTCGCTTATTACAACAATAGGTATTTTGTTAATGTCTTTATAGTCTGAATGCCTTATGTAGCGTGTAGTGTCCATGCCATCCATTTTAGGTAATTTAAGATTTAGTAATACTAAATTAAAAGTAGATTTATATAACTCTTCTATAACTTGATCTCCATTTTCTACAATAACAACATCACAATTTTTTAATTTACTAATAATCTCTAGAAGTTTTTCTTGATTACTTCGTAATGGTTCAGCAAGTAAAATTTTAATTTCATTTTTAGCTGTGTCTTTAGAGATTTTAGTGATTAGCTTATCTTCTTTTTGGTTAGGCGCTATTTTAAAGTCTAAAGTAACCGAAAATATAGAGCCTTTGCCAATTTTACTTTCTGCTTTTATTTCACCATCCAATGCAAGAACAAGTTTTTTTGTTATAGCAAGACCTAATCCTGCGCCATTATTAACCATGCTGTTATTAACTTGATGAAAACTATTAAAAATAGAGTCTATTTGTGCAGTATCAATACCAATTCCGGTATCTTTTATACTAAACATTAGTGTGGCAGAATCGCTAGTTTTAGTAACACATTTTGCTTTTAGCTCTATGGTACCTGTTGGCGTAAATTTAATAGCATTACCAATAAGGTTGTTTACTATTTGGGCAAGCCTATACTTATCTGCAATTACATATTTAGGACATTCAGGATCAATACTATATTTTAATGTTAGTCCTTTTTCTTTGCACTTAAGAGTATATATAGCAATAATAATGTTTAATTCTTCGAGTAGATTATAACGTGTTGTGAGTATAGAAAATCGATCAATTTCAATTTTTGAGATATCAATAATATCGTTAACCATTGTTTTTAACTTATCGTTTGTATTTTTAATTACGTTAAGGTTGTAGCGTTGGTTTTGTTCTAAATTAGTGTTTTCTAAAAGTGAAATAAAGCCATTAATGTTATTAATAGGCATTTTAATTTCATGACTAAAATTTGCAATAAAATTGTTTTTAAAGGCTTCTTTTTCTTGTAATATAATATTATTGTAATCAAGAAGTTGAGATTTAATTTCAGATACATTTCTTTTTTGTGCAGCCTTTTGGTGTAGAATATATTGTTTTGTTAATTCTTGAAAAACAAAAGCAGAAGGTTTTTTTTTGTCACTAGTATGCAAAACAGTATCAATAGTATAGTTAACACCATCAATATCTAAATTGATGCATTCAAAATTAAAGGTCTTATTTTTTTGAGGTAACAAGTCTAATAAACTTTCAAAGAAAGGATGTAAGCTCTTAATAGATTTACCTATGCAGTTTTTAAAAAGAATAGATTGAGCATCTAAAATAATCCCTTCATCACTAATAAGTAGTATTTGATTAGTGATTTCCTTATAAGGAATAGTATAATTTTCGAGCATATTTTATGTATTGACAAAAAATTAGAACTTTAAAGATACTATATTTTGTAATAATAATATAAAATGTTCGCTTTCTTACTTTAAGTTTTTTGTAATTATTTCTAATAACTGACTCTCGTTAAAAGGCTTCTTTAAAACATCGTCTATTCCAGCTTTTTTATAGCGTTTTAAATCTTCTTTATAAAGTTTTGCCGTCATAGCAACAATTGGTACTTTTTTCTGGTGTCGTTCTGGGAGTTTTCTAATTTGCTTTGCAATAGCGTCACCTTGAAATTCTTTGAGCTTTATATCCATTAAAACCAAATCTACTTCATGATCTAAACTAGTTATCCTTGTGATAACCTCGTCTGGTTTAGTAGCAATGTCTAAGAAAAAATGACCTTGAGATGCTAAAATTTTTAATACAGAGAGTTGAGTTATTTCAGAATCTTCAACTAATAATATATTGTATTTTTTTGAAGTGTCCAATATGGACTTCTTTTTGTTTTTACTTTCTTTAAGTGTTAAAGAGGATGAGGAAATAAAATTAATGTTTGTTGAAAATTTTGAACCTTTTCCGTATTCTGAACTTACACTTATTTTGCTCTTAGTAAGCTCTACTAAGTATTTTACGATTGCTAAACCTAATCCTGTGCCTTTAAACTCGTTAGCCCTGCTTACTTGTGTGAAACTTGTAAATATTTTGTTTAGATTTTCTTTTTCTATGCCTATTCCAGTATCAATTATTTCAAAGTGAATACTTGCTTTTTGCGCTCTAAGTTGGTTTAAAGATACATTAAAAGTAATACCACCATGATTAGTGAATTTTACTGCATTATCCAGTAAATTGGTTAAAACTTGCTGTAGTCTTTTTGCGTCTCCACCAATAATTTTTGGCAATTTCTCGTCAAAGTTAAAGCGAAATGTTAGTCCTTTTTGTTCGGCAATAATCTTGTACGTAAACTTGATTTCTTCTAATAACGCATGGAAATTAAAAGGTTCAATAGCTAATTCAAGATTTCCAGATTCAATTTTAGAAATATCAAGAATGTCATCAATCATTTTCTTTAAAAAACTTGATGAGGAATTTAATATTTGAACGTAATCCTTTTGTTGTAAGTCTAAATTAGTTTTACTTAATATATCTGTAAAAGTTAAAATACCAGTTAGTGGATCTCGCAACTCATGACTAAAATTTGCAATAAAAGTATTTTTAAAAGACTCTTTCTCTTTTAAATACGTGTTTTTAAGCTCTAGAATTTGTGAGTTTATAACAGATTCATTTCTTACTTGTGCAGTGGTTTGGTAGTTTTTATAATGAGAAGTTAAATCATGAATAATTAATAGTGGGTTTTTACCATCATTAAATGTTTGTAAAATAATATCTGCTGTAATAGTTTTATCTACAATATTAAGATGAATACAGGAAAAGATAGTTTCATTCTCTTCGGCAATTAGAAGTGAAGTGAGTGTTTCAAAAAACGGATGAATATCTCCAATATATTTATTTGAAAAGCCTAAAAACAAGGCATCGTCAGATTCTAAAACGTTTCCATTGAAGTTTAATATAGAATATTGTAAAACTACTTTTGTGTATTTTTTCTTGTATTCTTCTAGCATTATAAAGCTGTTCTTTTGCTTATTTAATAAGCGCCTCAGCTAAATTAGAGAAAATTAAATCAACTTTGTCTCCTGTCTTTGCACTTACATATAAATCTGTTAAACTACCAAAATTATCGTTGTTCTGCTTTAAATATGCCTTGGTGACCAAGTCTTCTTTGTTTCCAACAACAGTTATAGGTGTGTTTTTTTGCTTTTCTTTTAGGAAGTTTATTTCAGTTTGTAAGTTTTCGTAGGTAGCAGGTCTAGTAACATCGTAAACATAAATAAATGCATGAGTACCTAAAAGATAAGATAGTCTAGTATTATTTATATCATCATTACCTTCTAAATCCCAAATAACTAGAGATACATCTGCGCCTTTTTCAGGAATTGTAACATTTTTTTTAAAAATATGTACACCTATGGTTACTTTATAGTCTTCAGAAAAGGTGTTTTCTACAAAGCGCCTAATGAGAGAGGATTTACCAACACCAAAATGACCTAATAAGACTATTTTTTTAGAGACTTTCATTAATTGAAATATAGCTTTAGTTTTTGAATTAGCATAATGTAGCAAAAGTAATAAAAACCAAGCATTTTATATGTTTTTGAACCGATATTTGTTATTGAAAATATAGTTCCAACTTTTTAGAAAACGAATCGCTATCTTTTATATCATCTTTGTTAATATAATTCTGTGCAAAATCTAATAGTTTGTTTTCTAGCTTACTTTTAAAAATAACATTATATGGTCCAGAGATAATTATAGCCATGTAATAAGACGAGAAGTTTTGTAGGTGAATATGAAAGTTGTCATATTCGATGTATTGTAATTGTTGTTTGTCTTTTTCGAAGGCATCTTCTGCAAAACTTTTAATAGCAGTAAGCATACCAGCAACCATGTCTTCTTCTATAGCTTGTGTTTTAGAGTGTTCTGAAATTATAATACCAGAACCTTTTTCGATAACCATAACTTGTTCTATAACTGGTTGTGCGAGTTCTTGTATTATTAAGTCTGCTTCACTAACTCCTGTTCTTTTAGATTTAAATTTGCGCTTTAATGCTTCAAAAGAAAATGCGGTATTCATTTTTGCGTTTATCTGTTCAGATAGAATTTGCATCTCTTGTTGTACATACTTTTTTATCATTTTTCCAATAATTGGAAATAATGCTTCTACAACAGCATCTTGAGAGTTTTTAATTTCACTCTTTAATGCTTCGGTAATTACAGGTCCTAAAGTTTTTGGTATTTCTGTAACAAAATCATTGAGTTTTTGATCTATAATAGGATCTACACGTTTAGATAGTTGATTCTGTTTATTAATAATGTCTTCAACTATCTTAAGTTTTTCTTCAACTTTTTTGGCGTACTCACGCTCATCTGTTAGTAAGATGTCCTTTAAAATAGAAAGTTTTTCGTCTTGATTCATGGCGTGAGAATCAAATTAGTTACTTATTTTCTCGCCAAGTTTAATTAGTAGATCACCAAAAAGTTTGCGGTCTAATTTTTTCTCATCCAGAGTCTCTGCTTTGTCTTCTAGCGTGTTTTCTAGTTCTGTAATTCTAATATTAATATCTGTACTTAAGTTATCAATATTTTGAAGTAACTCAGACTTAACATCATCAAGTAAGTTCTCTAATTCTTTCTTCTTCTTGAGTATGTCTTGTTTTACAGCTTCAAATTCATGATTATATTCTTGGATATTTTCTCCAAAAATAAGCTGCTTAATCGCATCAATTTTAGAAGTAGAATCGGTTGCGTTTGTATTGTTAGTTATGCTATTATCGTTCTTTGCCATTACCATTTAATTTAATAAAACACGGTAAAAATAGCAAAATTAATTAGAATAAAGCCAATTATGTTTTAAAGTGAGTTATATAATTTGTTTTGAATGCGTATTGGTATAACATGTTTATTATGCCTTTTGCATAAACTCTTCAGCTTTTTCTACCATATTTTTACTTCCGCAGAAAAAAGGAACACGTTGGTGTAACTCTGTTGGTTCTATATCTAAAATTCTTGTAAAACCATCACTAGCCTTACCACTGGCTTGTTCTGCGATAAAAGCCATAGGATTACATTCGTAAAGTAAACGTAATTTTCCAGCAGCGTTTTTAGAGCTTTTTGGATACATGTAAATACCTCCTTTTATCATGTTTCTATGAAAATCGGAAACCAAAGAGCCAATATATCTTGAAGTGTAAGGTCTATTGTCTTCTTCTTTTTGGCAATATTTTAAATAGTCTTTAACACCTTGAGGGAAATGGTTGTAATTACCTTCGTTTATAGAGTAAATGTTACCATCTTCAGGGAACTTCATGTTTGGATGCGATAAATAAAGTGTTCCTAAAGCTGGATTTAATGTAAATCCGTTTACACCATCTCCAGTTGTGTAAACCAACATTGTAGAAGTCCCATAAACCACGTAACCAGCTGCTACCTGCTGATTTCCTTTTTGAAGAAAATCGTCTATTGTAACAGGTGTCCCAACTGGTGTTATACGTCTGTAAATTGAAAAAATAGTACCTACAGAAACATTAACATCAATGTTACTTGAGCCATCTAATGGGTCTATTAATACTACATATTTATTTTGGTTGTTTTCGTCTTGGCTATTTATAGAAATAAAATCGTCTTCTTCTTCACTTGCAATACCACAAACAATATTTCTGTTTGTTAAGGTTTGTATAAATTTTTCGTTAGCATAAACGTCTAGTTTCTGTTGGTCTTCACCTTGAATATTGGTGTCTCCTGCAGCTCCTAAAATATCTACCAAACCAGCTTTGTTAACTTCGTGATTTACTACTTTCGCAGCTAGACGAATGGAGTTTATTAATCTTGATAATTCACCAGAAGTGTATTTAAAAGATGATTGGTTTTCAATAATAAATTCTCCTAAAGTTTGATTTTTTCTAGACATAGTTTTAGACTTTCGCTTTTGCAAATATCGTTTTTTTTAACCAACTACAAGGTTTTCGTAAAAGTAATTATGTTAGCTTATTTAACTTTAAACTATATTTGGTTTTCAAATGTTTTAAATATGAAGAACTCAATACGTCTAGCAACTAAAAAGGATATGAAAAGTGTTCATAATCTAATCGTTGAGCTTGCTGTTTTCGAAAAAGAACCTGATGCTGTTGAGATTACAGTGCAAAATCTTGAAGAAGATGGTTATGGAAAACAGTCAAAATTTACTTGTTTTGTTGTAGAATCTGGTAACGAGGTTGTTGGAGCAGCCTTAGTTTATAAACGTTATTCTACTTGGAAAGGAGAAATTTTACATCTTGAAGATTTAATTGTTAAAAAAAGCATGAGAGGAAGCGGATTAGGCACTGTGCTCTTAGATGAGGTTGTAAAATACGGTAATAAAATGGGTGTTAAACGCATAAGTTGGGAGGTTATAGACTGGAATGAGCCTGCAATTGCTTTCTACGAAAAAAAAGGTGCAAATGTTAAACGCGATTGGGATGTTGTACATCTAGATGAAAACGGAATTAAAAATTATTTAAATAATATATAGTGCAGGTATTTAAGTTTGGAGGTGCTTCAGTAAAAGATGCCAACGGAGTAAAAAACGTTGTAAAAGTACTAGAAAAAGTAGGTTATGAAAATAGGCTTATTGTAGTGTCTGCAATGGGTAAAACTACAAATGCACTAGAAGTTGTAATCGATAAATATTTAAATGAAAGCAATGCTTTTAAGTCTGAATTAGAAACCGTAAAAAACTACCATCGCGATATTATGATGGATTTGTTTAACAACAAACAACACGCTGTCTTTAATACTGTTGATGCGCATTTTAAAGAATTACTACAGTTTTTTATAAGTAATAAATCACCAAATTATAATTTTATTTACGATCAAGTTATAGGTTATGGCGAATTAGTTTCTACAACCATTATTAGTCATTATTTAAACGAAATGCATTTAACTAACACATGGTTAGATGTAAGACAATGTATAAAAACAGACGATTATTATCGTCGTGCAAATGTAAATTGGGAAACCACCCAGAATAATATTATTAACAAGGTTAAAGAATCTACTTTATATATTACTCAAGGTTTTATAGCTAGCGATAGTAACAATTTCACAACCACTTTAGGAAGAGAAGGAAGTGATTACACAGCTGCGATTTTCGCATATTGCTTAAATGCCCAAAGTGTAACCATTTGGAAAGATGTTCCTGGCGTTTTAAATGGAGATCCACGTTATTTTAATAATACACAATTATTAAATACTATTTCTTATACCGAAGCTATAGAACTTGCCTTTTATGGAGCATCTGTAATTCATCCAAAAACTTTACAACCATTACAACGCAAAGAAATTCCTTTGCATGTAAAGTCGTTTTTAAATCCAGAAAATCCTGGAACAACAGTAAATAAGTCTCAAGGTATTGAGCCAAAAGTACCTTGTTTTATTTTAAAACAAAATCAAGTTTTAGTATCCTTATCTACTTTAGATTTTTCATATGTAGTAGAAGAAAATATTAGTGAAATTTTTAACTTACTAGCGCTTTATAAAATGAAGGTTGATATGATTCAAAACTCTGCTATTAGTTTTTCGGTTTGTTTTGAAAACACTTATAATAATTTAGAAAAATTACTGTTACATTTAAAAGCTAAATTTAAAGTAGAATGTCATGAAAGTGTATCATTATATACCATTAGGCATTATGACGAAGCATCAATTAAAAATTTAGAACAGGATAAAACAGTGTTGTTGAAGCAGTTATTTCAAGAAACTGTACAAGTTGTAACTCAATAATCTATTGCTTACATTTGTAAGCTTAAAAAAATTAATATTAATAATGTCTTTAGTCACTGCAAAAGAAGTTTCAAAAGCAATAAACCTTGAAAAATACGGTGTATTTGGAACGTTTATAGGTTGGTTATTGATGAAGGTTTTAAAAATCTCTACACTTAATAAATTCTATAACCGTAACAAGCACTTAAGTGAAGTCGAGTTTTTAGATGCTATTTTAAATGAGTTTCAAATTAAATTCGAAATACCAGAAGAAGATTTAAAAAGACTTCCCAAAGATGGTGCTTATATAACAGTATCAAACCATCCATTAGGAGGTATTGATGGCATCTTGTTGTTAAAATTAATGCTCGAACAAAGAGCTGATTTTAAAATAATTGCTAACTTTTTATTGCATCGTATAGAGCCACTAAAGCCTTATATAATGCCTGTTAATCCTTTTGAAGACCGTAAAGATGTAAAATCAAGTATTGCAGGTTTTAAAAGCGCTATTAGACATTTAAAAGAAGGTCACCCATTAGGTATCTTTCCAGCAGGTGAGGTCTCTACTTATAAGGATGGTAAACTAATGGTAGATAAACCTTGGGAGGAAGCAGCAATGAAACTTGCTCAAAAAGCTAACGTACCTATTGTTCCAATTTATTTTCATGCTAAGAATAGTAAACTTTTTTATACGTTGTCTAAAATTAGTGATACGTTTAGAACAGCAAAATTACCTTCAGAAATATTAACACAAAAGAGACGTGTAATTAAGGTAAGAATAGGGCGACCAATTTCTGTAAAAGACCAAAACGAACATGAAACACTTCAGAGTTTTTCAGAATTTGTTCGAAAAAAAACCTATATGTTATCTAATGCTTTTGAGCCTAAAGAGAATTTAAGAGATACAATTTCTTCAACTTTAAAAGTGCCAAAGCCAGTTAAGATACCAAAAAAAATAGTGACTCCTGTTAGCACGAAAGTAATGTTAAAAGAAGTAGAGTTCCTTCGTGAAGATGATAGTAGATTATTAAAAAGCAAAAATTATGAAGTCTTTTTATCATCAGCAAGAAAAATTCCAAACATACTAAGAGAAATTGGACGTTTACGCGAAATTACATTTAGAGAAGTAGGAGAAGGTACAAATGAAGCTATTGACTTAGACGCGTTCGATGGTTATTATCACCACATGTTTCTATGGGATTGTGAAGCTAATAAATTAGCTGGAGCATACAGAATGGGATTAGGAGCTAAGATTTTCGAAAAATATGGTATCGATGGTTTTTACCTTCAAGACTTATTTCGTTTTGAGCCAGAGCTTTATAAAATGATGAGCGAGTCTTTAGAGCTTGGACGTGCTTTTATTATAAAGGAATACCAACAAAAACCAATGCCTCTATTTTTACTTTGGAAAGGTATTGTACACACCACTTTACGTTACCCAGAACATAAATATCTTATTGGTGGTGTTAGTATTAGTAACCAGTTTTCAAACTTCTCTAAATCGTTAATGATAGAGTTTATGAAATCGCACTATTACGATCCTTACGTGGCCCAATATGTACACCCTAAAAAAGAATTTAAGGTAAAACTAAACGATGCAGATAAAGACTTTGTTTTCGACGCTACAGAAGCCGATTTAAATAAATTCGATAAGATTATAGACGAAATAGAACCAGGTGCTTTACGTTTGCCTGTACTACTTAAAAAGTACATTAAACAAAATTGTAGACTTATAGGCTTTAATGTCGACCCTTTATTTAATGATGCAGTAGATGGTTTAATGTACATTAAAATATCAGATTTACCAGAGAGTACAGTGCGTCCAGTAATGGAGGAGTTTCAAGCTGAACTAGAAAGTAAATTCCCTGGAAGTATTGCCGAGGATTAATGGCTTTGTTTATATGAAAAATGTTTTACTACTGTTAGTACTCTTTTTCTTTTTTTTAACTTCATTTGCTCAAGAATTAAAGGGTGTTGTTTTAAACGAAAACACTAATGAACCTATAATTGGAGCTTCAGTATATTTCGATAATACGTCTATTGGCACTACTACAAATTTTGATGGAGAATTCGTAATTACATTAAAACAAACAATTAATGCACCTTTGGTCATTTCTTTTGTTGGATATGAAAGAATAATTTATAAAATAGAAAATTTTGAAACTAATAAGATCTTTAAACTAAAAGAAGATGTAAATACATTATCCGAAGTTGTTTTAGATAGTAAAGACGAATGGTCTCGCGAGTTTAAACTTAAAAAATTTAAAAGAGAGTTTTTAGGACGCTCAGAATTCGCAGAAAAATGCACTATCTTAAATGAAGCTGCTCTTGTTTTAAATTTTAAACGTGATACGAAACAATTAATAGCTTCTGCAAAGGCGCCAATTATAGTTAAAAACGAAGCCTTAGATTATATTGTAAAATATGATATAAACAATTTTCATATTAACTATAATATGGATACAGAAGCTAATATAGACTTAGAAAAAGTATTTATAACAGTAGCTTCTGTTGGTTATTCTGGAACCACCTTTTTCGAGAATATAGAGTCTAAAAACCATAAGCGTGCTTTAAGAAATAGAGTAAAAGCGTATACAGGTTCGACATTACACTTTATGAGAGCGATTGCAAGTAATAAACTTAAGGAAGAAAAGTTTAAAATTTTTAAAGGGAGTTATCAAACAGATCCTTCGTTACATATTAAAACCTTTAAGAACGATACTTTAAACCTAACAGAGGTGTCACTTTCTCAAAAGCTTAACGTTCTTTGTAAAGGAAAACAATCATCGATTCAAAGCCAGGTTAAGCGCTTTTTTATTGATGCTTATGGTAATTACTCTCCAATAGATAAAGTATTATTTGGAGGCTTTATGGCAAAGCAGAGAGTAGGAGATGTTTTACCTTTAGATTACGGGTTGTTCTAATAAACTTTAATTTTGTTATTATTTATTCTCTCTTTATATATATTGTTTAAATTCGGAGTACTTATATAGCATATATAATTTTTTTAGAATTAATTCTTCAAAATTTAATTTTAATAAGCTACAATACCTTAGTTGAATACTAAATACTTAAATCAGATTTCTTATATGAAAAACGTAGTTTTAATATCATTGTTTATTTTGTCATTTTTAACCTCTATTGCTCAGGAATTAAAAGGAGTGGTTTTAAATGAAAAAACTAATGAACCTATTTTTGGAGCTTCGGTATATTTCGATAATACATCTATTGGTACAACCACAAATTTTGATGGTGAGTTTTATATTAATTTAAAGCAACATATAAGCACACCTTTAGTTGTGTCTTTTGTAGGTTTTAAAACAGAAATTCATAGTGTTAAAAATTTCGAAAGTAAAAAAACATTTAAATTAGAAGTCGATTTAAACGTTTTATCAGAAGTTGTTTTAGAAAGTAGAGATGAATGGTCTAGAGAATTTAAACTTAAAGAATTTAGAAGAGAGTTTTTAGGTCGTTCAGAATTTGGAAAGAAATGTGTGATTTTAAATGAAGAGGTTCTTGTTTTAAATTTTGAAAGAGAAACCAAGCAACTAATAGTTTCTGCCAAAGCTCCTGTAATTGTTAAAAACGAAAGTTTAGATTATGTTTTAACATACGATATTGAAGACTTTTATATTAACTATGATATAAAAATAAAAGGCAGAAAAAACTTAGAGAAGTTATCTAAAACGGTCACATTTATGTCTTACTCAGGGACTACGTTTTTTGAGAATATAGACTCAGGTAAACATAAGCTAGCTTTGTTAAATAGAGAAAAAGCTTATAAAGGTTCTACCTTACATTTTATGAGGTCTATTGCAAGTAATAGCCTTAATGAAGAAAATTTTCAAATTTTCAAAAACAGTACTAAAAGAGAGCCATCTCGTCATATTAGAATTTTAAAAAATGACAGCTTAAATATTACCAAAGTTGCAATAACATCAAAGTTAGATGTTTTATGTGATGGTAATAGGTCTAGTGTCGAAAGTAAAGTAGAAAGTTTTGAAATAGATAATCAAGGTAATCACTCTCCAATAGATAAAGTTATTTTTAGTGGTTTTATGGGTAATCAAAGAATAGGTGATGTTTTACCTCTAGATTACGGTTTGTAATTATTTGCAAAAGAAAACAGAACTTATATTACAATACTGTTTATTCTTTAGAGCAGTTAACCTGTGTCTTTACAAAGAAGTCGTTTATTAAACGTCTAGACTCATTTAATTTATCCTGGTTTATACTATAAAACAGGTTTTTACCTTTAATGGTTTGTTTTAATAATCCCGTTTTTCTTATTTCGGCAAGATGCTGCGAAATAGTTGGTTGTGCTAATCCAATTGCTTTTACAAGACTATTACAGTTACAATCTTTGTTTAGGCTAATATGCTGAATAATTGATACTCTAGCAGGATGCCCAATCATTTTTGTAAAACTTGCTATTTGATTTTGCTGCTCGTCAAAAATGTGTTTTTTAGTAAAGCCCATTGTTTTATGTAATTGTGATATTGCAATATTACGTTTTATATTTAAACAAAAAACCGAATACTATAAAATATTCGGTTTTTTAATTTTTATTTAGAACCAAGGTTTTCTACCTACTTGGTAAGTATTGTAAAATTCTTCGTCTGTTTTAGTTATATACATTATACCTTCAACTAAACCTACTACACTTACTATCATTGTTGGTATACCACATAAAAAGAAACCTAACACGCCTACTACAGCCATAATAATACCTTCTTTAGTGTAACCTAAAATAAACTTATGAACTCCAAAAGCTCCTAATAATATACCTAAAACTCCAGCTAAAACTTTTTTGTTTTCACCAGTAGCGCCTGTAAATGCTTCTTTTGCACTATCGGTAAAATCACTAATAGTTTCTTTAGCATCGTCTGCAAATTCACTTGCTTTTTCTTTAGCATCTTCTGCTAATTCACTAGCCTTATCTGCTGCTTTTTTTGCACCATCTTTTGCGTCTCCTAACATATCGTCAAGACCGTCTTTTAAATTTTTTTCGTCAGACATTATTTTTTGTTTTAGTAGTTGATTAATTATTCTTTAAAAGTACTAAAAAAAGGGTTGCCTACAAAAAAGCCTTATCTATTGGTTCCCAGAGTTCTATCTTGTTACCATCATTATCTAAAATCCAACCAAATTTCCCGTAGTCGTATTCTTCAACTTTTCCAACAATAGTAACGCCTTCTTCTTTTAAAGCAGCTAATAGTTCGTGTAAGTTTTCTACACGATAATTAAACATGAACTCTTTTTTTGAAGGCTCAAAATATGTTGTATCGTCCTTAAAAGGAGACCATTGTGTCGAGCAATCCTTTCCTTCTTTATCTTTTGTCCAGAAAGTACAACCATAATCGTCTGTATTAAAACCTAAATGTTTACTGTACCAATCTTTTGCTGCTTTTGGATCTTTACTTTTAAAAAATAATCCTCCAATTCCTGTAACTCTTTTTTTCATAAAAACTATTTTGTTTTTATTCCCTTGAAAAAGGGAATCTAGTTATAATTTATTTCAGAATTTCACAAATTGAATTCCTGAATAGTATTAAACTAATAATTATTTCTTAATTGCTTTCTCGTAAATTTCTATCCATTGTTCTACACTCATTTTACTAAGAAGTTCCTCGATTAAACTATAAGGAATATCGTCTGTTTTTTTAAACCTAATACAGCTTTTTCCCATGTCTAGTTTGTATTTGCAATGTTTAGGATATTCTGTTACAAACCAATCGTGCAGCTCTTTTTTAGCGTACATTCCTGAATGATATAATGCTATAAAATTTTTCTGAGAAGCTACATTTATAAATGGTAAAGGTGGAAATGGTTTGCAATGGTATCCATTTGGGTAAATAGATTTTGGCACATAGTAAGCTAACATTCCATAACTCATTCCTGCCTCTAAGCCTTTTGGCATGTGCTTTATTATAAGGTTGTTTAACTTTGTAATTGCTTCTTTTCTGTCTTCGGGAAGTTGCGCAATATAATCTTCGGGAGTTTTTGCTTTAGAGGTCATTTTGCTTAAAGTTAGTTAAAGCATAAAGTTAATAAAATTCTGCTTTAATCTTATCGACTATAGTTTGTGCCAATTTTTCTTTGCTTTCAATAGTCCAACCAGCGACGTGAGGTGATAATAACACGTTTTCAGACTGAATTAAATATTTAAAAGCCTCTGGCATATTATCGTGGCTAAACAGATTTTCGAACGATGCTTTTTCGTATTCCAAAACATCTAATCCTGCTCCTAAGATTTTACCACTTTTTAATGCAGAAACTAAATCTGAAGTGACTACACTTTTGCCTCTTGCTGTATTAATTAACCAAAAGTTTTTTTTAAACGAATTGATAAACGTTTGATTAACCATACCAACAGTTAAAGCTGTTTCTGGTGTGTGTAGACTTAAAACATCTGCTTTTTGTTGAAGTTCTTCTAGCGATACTTGTGTTGCATTATCATCTCCAATATTTGGTTTTAGGTCGTAACAAAGTACTTGCACATCGAAACCGCGAAGTTTTTTTGCGAATGCTTTTCCCATGTTTCCGTAGCCAATAAGTCCTACAGTTTTACCATCTAATTCTAGTCCACGATTGTCTTCGCGCAACCATTTGCCTTCTCTAACTTCACTATCTGCTTTGTTAAGTTTATTGAATAAAGATAGGAGCATAGCTAGACTATGTTCGCCAACGGCATTTCTATTGCCTTCTGGAGCTGCAATTAAGGTTATTCCTTTTGATTGAGCATAATCGCAGTCTATGTTTTCTAATCCTGCGCCTACGCGACCTATAAATTTTAAGTTTTTGGCTGAATCTATAAATTCACGATTAATACTAAAACGACTTCTAATAATGAAACCATCGTATTCGTGAATTATCTTTTGAATGATTTCTTTTGAATCTGAATAGTTTTCATGATTAGTAAAACCTAAATCGTTTAATTGGTTTATTAATAAAGGATGATTTGAATCTAAGTGAAGGATTTTCATATTAAAAGGTATTGCCTATTCGTTTTATTTTTTTTTGACTGAACTATTTTTATTAAACAGCTTTTAAAGTTACGAAGATTTGCGTTAAGGATGGAACGGCATGTTTGAGCTCTTTTTTGTTTTTCTCAAAAAAAGCGAGTAGTGACAGCCTGACCTTTAGGTAACGCCCAAAAAAGTAAAATTTGTTACAAGCAAAATATATTAAAAACCTAAAATAAATTTAGCAATTAAAAAGTAAGTTAAGATACCAAATACATCGTTACTTGTAGTGATAAATGGTCCTGTTGCAACAGCAGGATCGATACCTCTTTTGTCTAAAAATATTGGTACAAATGTGCCAATTAACGCAGCCATAACAATAACAGCAACTAAGGCAATGGCAATGGTAATTGAAACGTTGTATGGTGTGCCAAAAGCAAAATGGGTGATTAATAGGCCTATTATTGCAATAGCAAAACCGTTTACTAAACCTAAAAGAAATTCTTTAAAAAGGCGTTTTAAAATATTACCATCGAGACTGTTATTTGCAAGTGCTTGCACTACAATTGCCGACGATTGTACACCTACATTTCCGGCAGTTGCTTGAATTAATGGGACGAAACTAAGGAGTACTATAAAATCTCCCATACTATCGTTAAAGGATTCTATAATACTTGCAGCGCCTAAGCCACCAAACATACCAATTAAGAGCCAAGGTAGTCTTGCTATTGTTAGTTTTTTAATACTATCGTCTGCTTCTACATCTCGCGAAATACCGGCTGCCATTTGGTAATCTTTTTCGGCTTCTTCTTTTATTACATCTACAATATCGTCAATGGTAATTCTACCAACTAATATCTTGTTTATATCGACTACGGGAATGGCTTCCAAGTCGTATTTTTGCATGATTCTGGCGACTTCTTCTACATCTTCATTAACATCTACATAGTCTACTTTTGGTACGTAAACTGTAGAAATATGAGCTCGTGGAGAGGCCATTAACAAGTCTTTTAAAGATAAGCGACCTATTAGTTTTTCGTCTCCATCGACAACATAAATTGAGTGTACTCTTGTTACGTTTTCTGCTTGTGCTCGCATCTCTCTTACACATTCTGTTACAGTCCAGTTCTCGTTTACTCTTATTAACTCTTTTGCCATTAATCCTCCAGCAGTATCTTCGTCGTAAGTAAGAAGTTCCTGGATTTCGGCTTTGTGTTCTGCATCTTCAATGTATGCTATAACTTCTTCTTGTCGTTCTTCGGAAAGCTCCGAAATCATATCAGCAGCATCATCTGTATCAAGCTCCTCTATTTCCTCTGCAATTTCTTTTGTAGATAGTGTTGCTAAGATTTTCTCACGATCATCTTCATCCATTTCCATAAGGATTTCGGATGTTTTTTCACTATCTAAAAGTCTAATAATGTATGAGGCTTGATCTGTGCTTAGATCTTCAAGTATTTCTGCAATGTCTGCGTGGTGGTACTCGTTTAGCAGGTCTAAAATACCGTTATCGTTTTTAGAATCTACTAATTGCTCTACGTTTTCAATAAGCTGGTCGTTTATTGAGAATTTGATATTTTCGTCTTGTTCTTCCACTAAAAACATTTTTAATATTTTCCAATATGTTACCTCAAGTTTTGCCTAAAGGTTTTGGTAAATATTTGGTATTAATCTATTTGCTTTTCGTCTTTTTCTATTAAACTTGTTAAATCAATAAAAGCTTGAACATCTAGCTGTTCAGGACGTTTGTCAAATATAACATTTGCTTTTAAATTATCGCTTAATTCGAGTGTTTTTAAACTGTTACGTAATGTTTTTCTGCGATGCATAAAGGCTTGTTTTACTACTCTAAAAAATAGTTTCTCGTCGCATGGTAAACTAAAATCGGCTTTACGAGTAAGCTTTAATACTCCAGATTCTACTTTTGGTGGTGGATTAAAAACGGTTGGTGGTACAGTAAATAAGTATTCAGCATTATAAAAAGCTTGCACTAAAACTGAGAGAATTCCATAAACTTTACTACCGTTTTGAGAGCAAATACGTTTTGCTACTTCTTTTTGAAACATCCCTGAAAATTCAGGAATTTGATGTCTTAATTCTAAAGTTTTAAAAACAATTTGTGTAGAAATATTATAAGGGAAATTACCACATATTGCAAAAGGTTCGTCTCCAAAGGTTTCTGAAATATCGTACTTTAAAAAATCTTTTTCAATAATTCTTGGTGCAAGATTTAAGTAGTTGTTTTTTAGATACTCTACACTTTCTCTATCTATTTCGATAGCGTAAAGTGTTATTGGTTTTTTTAGTAAAAATTTGGTTAGAACTCCCATTCCTGGACCAATTTCTAATACTTTGTCGTAACCTTCTAATGATAATGCATCACCAATTTGTTCTGCAATAGTTTCGTCTTCTAAAAAATGCTGACCTAAAAACTTCTTTGCTTTTACTTGGTGTGGATTGTGGAATTTTTTTGCCATTGGAGAATACTTTTTTAGATAAATTCTGCTTTAAATACAGAACAACAAAATTAACTCTATTATTTAATATCTACTGAATATTCATCTATAACTTCTAGTTCTGTTCTAAAAGCAAGCATTTTATCTGCAAATAATTTTGCGCCATTATTGCGTAAACGGTCTGCATCTTCTTTGTAATACAAGTCTAATGCTTCGCGAGAATGCGCTCTGTATTGAATAGAGTAGGTTTGTCCACCCATTTCTTCTTCTATTAAAACTTTAGTAAGTTTTGCCTCTTTAAACTTACCTGTTGCTAATACTTGTGGAATATGTTCTTTAATCCATATTAGCCATTGGTCGTGAGCACTATCGTCTATGTTTATTGTAACGTTGTAAATTATCATTTTATATTATAATTTTTTTGCAAATAACAGCAGTTCTTCGTTATCCTCAAAAGGTTTTACTTTTTTTTCAAAGTGAAAGCCTAATTTTTCTAACAATTTTATAGAATTCTTATTTATTTCTAGTGCTATTGCTACTATTTTTTCAATTTTAAATTTCTCTTTTGCTAATTTAATAATGGCTTGCGAGGATTCAAAACCAAATCCTAAACCTTCGTATTCTGGTAACATAGCAAAACCAAGATCAATATTTTCTAATGTATCTCTTTTAATTAGACCGCACGTTCCTACGGGTTTTAAACTTTCTTTTAAACGTAAAACATAAAAACCAAAACCATGGTTTTTATAACTATTTAAATGACTGTTTGTTATTCTTTCTTCAGCTTGTTTTATGGTTTTAATATTTCTTTCTCCAATATATTTTAACCAGTTTGGAGTATTCACTAATTCCATAAAGAAAGGCGCGTCTTTAATTGTAAACTCTGAGATTATTAGCCTGTTGGTTTCTGCAACTATCATGGTTTTGTGAGATTAATTTAAAAGATAATATTTTATGGTTATTTACCTGGCAATTGAAGACCGTTTGCTTGTCTAATCAATTAATTGCATCACCACGTAAAGCGCGATATTTCTTTCTAGATTCTACAAAATAAATACTATCTGCATGCTCAAAAATAATGCTTTCGTAAAGTGCTTTTGCTTTTTTAGGTTGCTCTAGCTTATTGGCGAATATTTCTGCTAAAGCATAAATAGCATCATCTACTAATATGCCCTCTTTAAATTCTAAAATAATACGTTCGTAATTTTCCTTTGCTTTATTAAATTGCTCTTTTTCTTCAAACAATTGTGCTTGTTTTAAAAGTGTTTGTGCAACAATAGCTTCTGTTTTATGGTCTTTTAAAATAGTATTTAAGAGCGTGATAGATTCCTCTTTTTTATTCTGAAAGGCAAACAAATCTGCTTTAGCATACAGTTTTAAAGCGGTTTGTAAAGAATCTTCAGATTTGTTGTCTCCTATTAATAATTTTAAATCTAAAGCATCGTTTGCAGTAAGCTGTGATGTAGATGCTTTTAATATTTTAAGCTGAGATTCTGCCCATTTAAAATCGCCTTTATAGTAACTTGTTTTAGCTACTTTAAAACGCGCTTCTTGAGAAATAGTGCTATTTTTAAGACTACGCTGTATTTGAGTATAGTAAATTAATGCTTCGTTAAATTTTTCTTCTAAAACGAGAATATCACCTAGCTCCAACTTAATTTGTGCTAACTGGTAATTACCAAGCTCAAGTTTTAAGCTGTCTTTTAAAAATGCAACTGCTTCATTAGTTTGGTCAAGATAGAATGCTAAAAAATGACCATAAGCAATCTGTAAGTCTATTGTTCTTCCTGTTTTTCCAAAAGTTTCTAATAAAGTTAAATAACTTTCGTTTATCGCTTTGTAATCTTTTTTGGTTGCTTGTTCTGTTTCAATTTGAAGAAGATTGTAATGCCCATTAATTTTAATATCTATATCCTGAGTATTGTCTACAATAAATTGAAATATCTCTTTAGCGACTTCTGGTTGTTTTTGTGTGTATGCAATATTTGCTAATTCTTCTACGCGATCTAAAGATTCCATTTGCCTTTTATAAATAGCCTTTTCTTGTGTAAAAGCCTTTTTATAGTCTTTTTGCTGTATAAATAACCAGCTCAACAAATCATTCCATTTTAAATCTGGATCTGTTTGGATTTTTTTAAGGATAATTTTTCTTAAAATAGTATTGTTTTCATTGTCTTTATTTTCACTTATAAAACTACTAAATTCTCTTTTTATAGTGTTTATATAGGTTATATTAATTTCAGAAAACTCAATGTAACTGTTAAACATTTTTTCAATATTACCTTGCTCTCCATAAATACGAGCTAGTTGCATATTGTAATTTAATCCTGGTTTTGCAACCATCGCTTTTTTATAAGTTTCAATAGCTTGGTCTAAAAGCGAATAATCTTCAAACGTACGCCCAATTATTCCAGCATAGTTAGGCTTTAATTCTAATTCATGTAATGCTTTTTGGTAATTAATATTAGCATTTAAAGTGTCGTTTTGTAGTTTGTAATTGTAACCCAATTCTATAAGTGCTGGAGGATAATTTACAAGAGTAGTGTATTTTAAAAGTAAGGCTTCTGCTTCTTTGTATTGTTCTAACTGCTGATGTGTTTTTACTAACGCGCTTAAATATTTTCTATCTTTTATGTTTTTAGAATATAGTTTTTGGTAAGAAATCAAGGCTTTTTCAAATTTACCTTTTTTAAAATATTCACGCGCAACAATATCCTCTTGCGAAAACGCATTGAGGCTAAATAAAAAACATAAAATAAAAAGTAACCGCATAAAAAGTCTTTCCGTAAATATAGCAAATGTTATGCCTTAAGCAGTAAAATTAAAATATAAGACAAAAAAAATGCCTGAAATTAATCAGGCATTAGCCAATCTAAATAAATGTGCTATTAATCATTATATTTAACGATTCAATTACTCGACTGGGAATCTTTGTAATTTGAAAACTAATTTTATTTACTTACCATTACAATGGTAGTTGTTTTGTCTATTATAAGTTTGTCGAAATCCGACGCAAAAACTTTCATTGCTAAAACAATTAACGCAGCAAGTAGGAATAAGCGTTTAAAATTTTTCATTTTACTAGTTGTTTTGTTTTGAGAATTATAAATATGATATAAATATTCCTAAAAAAGAAATAAAAATCAGATTATTCGTTAAACAGCTTATTTTTTTATCTCTTTATCGTGTTTTTTTAAAATACAGAGCGATTTTGTAAGAAATATTACACTATTAATCAATGATAGAAAAACCAGTATAAGGCACTAAAGCTTCAGGAATTTCAATCCCTTTTTCTGTTTGGTAGTTTTCTAGAATTCCAGCTAAAACTCGAGGTAATGCTAAAGAACTTCCGTTTAGTGTATGCGCTAATTCATTCTTACCATCACTATTTTTAAAACGAAGTTTTAAACGGCTTGCTTGGTACGTTTCAAAATTAGAAACACTAGAAATCTCTAACCAACGGTCTTGAGCAGTCGAGAATACTTCAAAATCGTAAGTCATAGCAGCAGGAAAACCAGTATCTCCACCACATAATCTTAAGATTCTAAACGGTAATTTAAGCTCGCGTAAAATACCTTTTACATGCTCAATCATATCTTCAAAAGCTTTGTAAGAGTTATCTGGATGTTCCACTCTAATAATTTCAACTTTATCAAACTGATGTAATCTATTTAAACCACGAACGTGTGCACCATAACTTCCAGCTTCACGCCTAAAACAAGGTGTGTAACCTGTAATTCCAATAGGTAGTTCACTTTCATTTAATAAAACATCTCTAAAAATGTTTGTTCCAGGTACTTCTGCAGTTGGAATTAAATATAAATCGTCTCGAGAGTCATGATACATTTGCCCTTCTTTATCAGGTAATTGTCCAGTACCATAACAAGACGCCTCGTTTACTAAATGCGGTAATTGGTATTCTGTATAACCAGCAGCAGTATTTTTATCTAAAAAATAAGCGATTAAAGCACGCTGTAACCTTGCACCTTTTCCTTTATACACAGGAAATCCTGCTCCAGCAATTTTAGTCCCTAACTCGAAATCAATAATGTCGTACTTTTTTGCTAACTCCCAATGTGGTTGCGCACCATCGTATAATTTAGGAATGCTACCTTCGTTAAAAATCTCTTCGTTATCCTCTTCAGATTTTCCTGCAGGAACACTTTCATGAGGCACGTTTGGTAATTTATATAGTAAGCCTTGCAGTTTTTCTTCAGCAGCACTTAAATCTTCAGATAATGTTTTAGAATCCTCCTTTAAAGCACTCGTTTTTTCTTTAAGCAGGTTTGCTTCATCAGCTTTTCCAGATTTGTACAAGTTTCCAATTTCCTTAGAAAGCGTATTAGATTCGGCTAAAGTGTTATCTAATTTAGTTTGTAACGCACGACGTTCTTCGTCTAAATTAATTACTTCTTCTACTAAATCTTTAGCATCAAAATTTCGTTTTGCCAAACCTGTAATTACAGCTTCTTTGTTGTCTCTAATAAATGGTACTTGTAACATATTTTTTGTTTTTGCTTGTAATGAACTTACTTAATTGGGCGTTACCTAAAGGTCGGGCTGTACACTATATCTTTTTTAATAAAAATAAAAAAGGATGCCGTTTCCATCCCTAACGCGAAATCGTAACTCTTGTTTTAAAGTGGTAAAAATAGTAAGATTTTGTTAGCCAAAAAACAAGTATTGGTAATTGTTTTTATTTTGAAGGTAATATCCAGTCGTTATGTGTAAAGTAATTCCATTCTACATTTGCAAGATCTACTTTTTTGTCAATAAATGCTTTTTGCGGTTTGCCGTTTACACTTATTCTAGAATTAACAAAAACCTGTATGTCTTCGCCTTTATTTTTGTATTCTTTTTTTAAATATTGTGCAAATTGCCACATGCCATCTGGTTTAGCGCTTACCAAACGAATTTGTTTTTTTGTAAGATAGGAGTTTAAGTTAATTGGTGTTTCTGCTTTAGTGTTAATATTAACAACCTTAAAACTAGTATAACCAGACTTAGAACGTAACATCATACGCCAAGATAGCCTATGGCCTTCTTCGGTCCATAAAACATCATCTTCAATAAAATGATGACGTATTGGTAATAGTATCTGAATAATAAAATAGAGGCTTCCTAAAGTTACTAAAATTGGTTTGTAACTTGGTATTACAATTTCGGCTTTGCTATAATATTCTTTTCCTTTCAAAAAAATAGTTCTAATCGTTTCAGGACTAAAAAAGAATAATGAAAAGGCTAAAGATAAATAAGGGAATACACCAACCTGAAAAACAAAGGAGTTAAATAAATGAAAGAAAATTGAAGCAAAAAAAGCATACTTTCTAGTGCGTTTAAAAAGTAATAAAGGAATAATTAAACCATCAAATATAATACCACCATAACCAACAAGATATGGCATAAAACTATTTTGTAAAAAGCCACCAATAATAGGGTAATTTACTTTGCCTTGCATAAGTATTGTTGGCATAGTTAAATCTAGCCAGTCTGGATACATCTTTGCTTTGGATGCGTAAGTGTAGAGTATTAATAACTGAATTACAAATATCCATTTACACCAAGCAGGCATCGAGATGCTTTTTATTTTAGGGTTCAGTTTTACATCTATAGATGCATATTTGTTTGCAGGTAAAATAACCATAAAAGCACTTAGTAAAACCAATAAATAATAATGGTTATTATAAGACGTTTTTTGCATAAAATAAACAGAACTCCACATTGTAAAAAACATAAACGCGCTCAATCTATATTTATAGCCTAGCATTATAAGTAAGCCAAAACTACCCATAACCACATAATATATATACATCCAATTTCCTGGTAATGGTTGTAACCATCCGAAACCTAAAAAAGTAAATGTAAATTTAGGCTCTACAAGTGTTCGTGTTATCCATCCTGTAAAAATGGCACCAACAGATTCTAAAAAACATAACAGCCCAAAAATAATTCTAAAAACTATTAAAGCGCTATTGTCTATATGTTTAAAAAGAAATTTATTGAGCATGATTACTTATAAACTGTAAAGCGTTGGTTTTATCTTTTAATAGTTGTTGCTTAAGCGTATCAATCGATTCAAATTTTTCTTCATCACGAAGCCTTTCTAATAGCTCGATGGTTAATGTTTTATTGTATATCTTTTTTTTAAAATTAAAAAAATGAACTTCTATTGTTTCCGTTTTTCCATTAACAGTTGGGTTTGTGCCAATATTCATCATGCCAAAAACGGTTTCTTTATCGATGATAGATTTAACGACATAAACACCTTGTTTTGGTATTAGTTTGTAATTTTCACTAATCTTAATATTTGCAGTAGGGAAATCTATTGTTCTTCCCAAACCTTTACCCCTAACAACGTTTCCTGAGATAATAAACGGGTAGCCTAAAAAACTGTTTGCAGTTTGTATATCTCCTTCGGTTAATGCTGTTCTAATTTTAGTAGAGCTTACTGCTACATCGTTTATATCTTGAGCTGTTATTTCTTCTACCTCAAAATTATAATGCTTACCAAAAGCTCTCAAATCGTCAATATTAGCAGTTCTGTTTCTACCAAAATGATGATCGTAACCTATTATTACATGTTTTACATTTAATTGTTTAACTAAAATGGTTTCAACAAATTCCTCAGCGGTTAATCGAGAAAATGCTTTAGTGAATTTTTTAACTACTAAATTTTCAAGACCAAACTGTTTAAGTATTTGTTCTTTTTCATTTAAAGTATTTAAGAGTTTTATGTCTGCATCTTTTTGCAGTACCATTCTTGGATGTGGAAAAAAAGTAAGAATTGTTGGTGTGAGATCCTTAAGTTCTCCAACTTCAATAAGGCGCTCAATTATTTTTTGATGCCCAATATGCACACCGTCAAAGGTGCCAATGGTTACTACTGTATTTCTTTTTTCGATTAGATCTGGTTTCAACGCTTAACAATTTAATTACAAAAATAGAAAAAGCGGATTGAAATTACTTTCAATCCGCTTTTAAATATTTAATGAGTAAAATTACTCTTTAATAAACTTTATTGTTTTTGATGCATTAGCTGTGTTTAATTTTAAAAAGTAAACACCATTAGCAATTGCGCTAACATTTATTGTTTCTAAGTTAGTTGAAGCAGTTATTACTCTTTTACCAGTAACACTATATACTTCAACGCTTTCTAGAGTTGTCTCTAATCCTTTTATGTTTAATATGTCATTTGTAGGGTTAGGGAATATTGAAACTCCAGATAAACCAAACTCATCTACGCTTAATGCTGCTAAAACATTAAGTGTATAATCTTCAGTTTCTCCGTCATGAGCATTATCACAAGCTACAGGAGCATTTGCTCCTCCAGTGTTACCTGCCCATTTTGTAATAACACGCATAACTGTTGTTCCTACTGTAGCTCCAGCAGGTATAGTAATTGCAAATGGAGAACCTGAACTTGGTCCATGGTCTACATTTTGAGATTCACCAAGATCATATTCTTCTCCTGCGTCATTAAAACTACAATTTTGGTTCCAGTCAATCCATACTTTGGTACTTACATAATAATTACCATCAGTATTTACATTAACAGTTAAAGCATGTGAAGTTTCTTTAATTACGTCAGTAGACATTGCTGTAAAATCTGAATAGCCATTATCCACATCGTTAGGATGACCAGGGTTATTATTTAAATTAATAATTGTATTAAAAATAACACCTGTTGTGCTCGTTAAATAAGTGTCTGTAGAGTTACCAACAGAAGCACAAGGTCCAGCTGCTGCAGTTAAAGTAAAGCAATTAGAATCTGTATCATTACAAGCACGAGCATCTCCTGCTGTAGATACAGATACATTAATATCATGATTACCTGTAGAAGATGTCATTGAAGGTAATGTTACTATTTCAGACTCTCCATAAGCTAGAGCTCCAGACCAAGTATAATTTGTTGATGTACCATTATCTATATCGTAAGCAATTGTTGCTGTTGTTAATGTTGCTGTTCCCCAGTTAGTAATAATAACAGCAGGATTTAGTTCTGTTCCGCAAGCTACGTTAGTACTTTCTACGGCAATTTCAACGTCTGTAGCTACAGATGTTGGAGGAGTGGCAGCATTAGATGTTGTTAAACCACTTCTTACATTTGCCAAAACTGCTTGAACTCTATCTTTTTGCCCTTGAGTATATGTGTTCATACATGTATCATCTGTGTAGTCCATGTAGTTTTCAACCATATCTACACCAGCATCAGTAGGGCAGCTATCTGTTCCTGCAGGACATCCAAAATTTGGAGTTGCTACAGCAGGAGTATCTGCTACTTGGTCACCACCAGTACAACCACCTTGAAAAGTGTGGAATAATCCTAAATAGTGTCCAACTTCATGAGTCATAGTACGACCTTTATTATAAGGTGCGTTTAAAGGGAATGTTCCATAATCTGAACTACCAAATGTTGTATAATTAGAAACTACACCATCAGTAGTTGCTCCTCCACCTGGAAATTGAGCGTAACCTAATAATCCTCCATTATTAAAAGCTACAGACCACATATTCATGTATTGAGAAGAGTCCCAAATTGAAGCAGGTTTTAAAACTTGCATTTGTGCAATTAAATCGTTAGTAATTTGGTCGTTATTGGCTCCAACACCAGTAATACCATCTTGACAAATATTAACTCTATCTATTCCATTTGTTGGACAGCCATCTGGCGTACGTTGTGCTAATACAAATTGAACTTCTGAATCAACTCCACCCATAGTACTTTGACCTGGCGTACCCATCATCATTCTAAAGTCTTCATTCATTACTGTAATTTGAGAAACAGCTTGATCGTATGAAATGTTTGGTCCTGTTCCTATTGGTTCTCCATTATGGAATACATGTATAACTACAGGTATAGTTACAACAACCATCCCATTTGAGTTTGAGGTTCTTAAAGCTTTAGCTTTAGCTATTTCAGTAGCTATTTTAGATTTAAAAGAATCACTACCCATCATATTTGGATTGTCTTCTAATAATTGAGCATTGTATAGATCAGATCCACATTTATTGATTTGATCACCAGTTTTGCTTTGCGCTAACACTAGAGTGGGTAAGCAAAACAATGTAAGGAGTAATAGTTTGAAAGTAATTTTTTTCATGTCAATATGGTATAAATTAATTATGTATTAAAATTTTCATAAAAATAGTAAAAATTTGTACTATAAAGAAATTCTTGATGTTAATTTATTTTCCATTAAAACCATTCATAGTGTTGCTTATTCCTGCTAGGCCAAAAGATTTTATTATTTCTATCCCTTTTTCTAAACGTTCGTCTAATTTACTGTTTTCTTCATTAGTCCATTCTCCTAAAACATAATCGACTTGTCTACCTTTTGTAAACGCATCACTAATACCAAATCTAAAACGATTGTACTTTGTAGTGTTTAGCTTGTCTTGAGTGTCTTTTAAGCCATTATGCCCACCATCACTTCCTTTTGTTTTTATGCGAATACTCCCAAATGGAAGGTTTAAATCGTCTGTAATAACTAATAAATTTTCTAAAGGAATTTTTTCTTTAGTTAGCCAATATAAGATTGCCTTTCCACTTAAATTCATATAAGTATTTGGTTTCAACAAAATAAAAGTTCTACCTTTTAATTTATAAGTGGCAATATCTCCTAGTTTTTGAGTTTCAAAAGTTAATGCTTCAGTTTTAGCAAAATTATCTAATACTTTAAACCCAATATTATGGCGTGTATTTGCATACTTTTCGCCAATATTTCCTAAGCCAACAATTAAAAATTTCTTCATAAGGTCTTGTTCTTCACTAATGCTTGCTTTCTTGTTTTTTTTGAAAAATTGAATAATACAGTCAAACATATTTAGAATTATTTTAGTAAAAATAAAAAAGCATCCTGAATATTTCAGGATGCTTTAATAATTTTTTTAAAAGAATGAATCTTTATTCAGCTGCAGCTTCTTCAGGTGCATCTCCTTCTTCTCCTTCTTCATCTTCGTCTACTGTAATAGCAGCTCTAGAACGTCTTACTAAACACACAACAGTATTGTCTGGGTGCATGAATGTGTAATCTTCAGATGCTAATTTACTGATGTAAAGTTTGTCACCAATTTTAAGATCTTCGATGTTGGCATCGATAAAATCTGGTAAGTTTCCTGGTAAAGCTTTAACTCTTAAGCTACGTTTGTTTTTACGTAAAACACCACCATTTTTAACTCCTCTTGGGTTCCCAACATAGTTTACTGGAATATCCATAGTAATTTCTTTATCCTCGAATACTTGGTAGAAATCTACGTGTAAAATTCTATCTGTAACTGGGTGAAATTGGATGTCTTGTAGAATAGCATTAAAAGTGTCTCCACTGGCTAATTCGATTACAACTGTATGCGCATTAGGTGTGTACACCAATTTTGAGAATGCTAATTCAGCTGCTGAAAAATGTACTGATTTGTCTCCTCCGTATAATACGCAAGGAACCTGACCAGCATTACGTAAGGCTTTAGTTGCTTTGCCGCCCACGCTTTCTCTTTGAGATCCGTTGATTGTAATTGACTTCATTTTTGTTATTTAAATTTAATTATTAATATATTTATTTGGATAACCTAAAGGGTTACATTAAAAATTTAGAGCTTATAGATTTATTGAAATGTACATTATGCATTACTTCTGCAAATAAATTTGCACAACTTATAACTTTAATTTTTTTACTTTCTTGTTTTAGCGGAATAGAATCTGTTACAATTAATTCCTCTAATTTAGAATTTTCTATTCTTTCGTAAGCACTGCCAGATAATATTGGATGTGTACATATTGCTCTTACGCTTAGTGCACCGCGTTCCATCATTAAATCGGCCGCTTTTGTTAATGTTCCAGCAGTGTCAACCATGTCGTCTACTAAAACTACGTTTTTACCTGTTACGTCACCAATTAATTCCATGTGAGAAATCACATTAGCTTTGGCGCGTTGTTTATAACATATTACTACATCGCTTTCTAATGCTTTAGAATAGGCATAAGCTCTTTTGCTTCCACCCATATCTGGAGAAGCAATCATTAAATTATCTAAATTTAACTCCTTTAGATAAGGTAAAAATACAGTGGATGCAAATAAATGATCTACTGGTTTTTCAAAGAACCCTTGGATTTGATCTGCATGTAAATCCATGGTAATTATTCGAGTAGCTCCTGCTACTTCTAGCATTTTCGCAACTAATTTTGCTGCAATTGGCACTCTTGGTTTGTCTTTTCTATCTTGTCTTGCCCAACCAAAGTATGGTAAAACTGCTGTAATATGTCTTGCAGAAGCACGCTTTGCAGCATCAATCATTAATAACATTTCCATTAAATTTTCAGAACTTGGATTTGTAGATCCAATTATAAAAATTCTTGTACCACGAATAGACTCTTCGTAAGATGGCTGGAATTCACCGTCACTATAAGTCGATGTAATTACGTTACCTAATCGCACTCCGTAAGCTGCAGCAATTTTCTCGGCTAAAGCTTTACTTTGCGTTATTGAAAAAATTTTTGCGTCTGGCTTAGTATTTGGCATCGTAAAAATGTTTTAAAGTAGTGGAAAACACTACGTTATTTTTAATGAGGTGCAAATTTATAACTTTTTTTCATCTATGAAGCATAATCACTACTATTTTTAAGGTATTTACGCAAAAAAAGATATATTTTTGTATTCCAGTAATTGCTCAAATGGCGGAATTGGTAGACGCGTTGGATTCAAAATCCAATTTCTTCGGAAGTGTGGGTTCGATTCCCACTTTGAGTACAATAAAAAAAGCATTAACTTTATAGTTGATGCTTTTCTCTTTTTATTATATATTTACATCACCCAAAATATTATCTACAATGCTACAAGAGTTATGGTTTAACATACAGTATGGTATTAATCACGTACTAGATATTAATGCTTACGATCACGTTTTATTTTTAATAGTTTTAACAGTTCCTTATTTATTTAAAGATTGGAAACGTGTTTTTATGCTAGTAACTATTTTTACCGTTGGGCATACTTTATCACTTATACTTTCTACATATGGAGCAGTCAAGGTTTCTGGGGATCTTGTAGAGTTTTTAATTCCTGTTACTATTTTAATTGTTGCACTTTTTAATGTGTTTACCTCTGGAAAAGGAGCGCAGAAAGAGAAAATAGGTGTGCTTTTTATCTCAACATTGTTTTTTGGTTTAGTGCACGGTTTAGGTTTTGCTAGAGAATTTAAGCTGTTAGTAGGAGGAGAGAGTAATAAGCTTTTAACACTTCTTGAATTTGCTTTAGGTATAGAAATAGCTCAGGTAATAATTGTATTTATTATTCTGTTTTTGGGATATATTACGCAAACTGTTTTTAGGTTTACTAAACGAGATTGGATCATGGTTGTATCTGCAATAGTAGTAGGTTTGGTTATTCCTATGTTAATAAAGAGCCCTTTATTAAAATAGCATACGATAAAGTTTTCATAAATCTTCATAAATCTTCATTAATTGAATTGTAATTAAAATACTAACACGCTATATTCGTTGTTAGTAGTGTAGTATGCGCAATGAATTTTCTATATTTGATATTAAACTGAATGAACTTCGGGTATTTCAGTATTAAAAAAAATCAGAAAGACTTAATAGTAAATATGTCAAAAATTAAACAAAACAAATACGATAAAGCTTATTTAAGGATCGCAAAAGAATGGGGCAAATTATCGCATTGCGAACGTAAGCAAGTTGGTGCATTAATTGTAAAAGGACGCATGATTATTAGCGACGGTTTTAATGGTACTCCAACGGGTTTCGAGAACTATTGCGAAGACGACGAAGGTTATACAAAATGGTACGTTTTACACGCAGAAGCTAACGCTATTTTAAAAGTAGCATCATCAACACAATCTTGTAAAGGCGCAACTTTATATATAACATTATCACCTTGTAAAGAATGCAGTAAGTTAATACATCAAGCAGGTATAGTTCGTGTGGTTTATAAAGATGGATATAAAGACGATTCTGGTTTGATGTTTTTAGAAAAAGCAGGCATCGAAATTGTTAAAATTGAAGAGTTAACAGCTTAAAAAAAGTTTAATATAAATGAAATTAAAAAGAAAATACCTACCGTTACTTTTAGGGGCTGCAATTGCGGCTGGTATTTTTATTGGTGGCTCTTTGGATTTTAATGATAAATCTGATAGTTTATTTACCTCAAATAGTAAAAAAGACAAACTTAACAGACTTATAGATTATATAGATCATGATTATGTTGAAGATGTAAATACGGATAGTATAGTAGACGTTACAGTTAATGGTATTCTAGAAAACCTCGATCCGCATTCTGTTTACATACCTAAAGAAGATATGCAAAGCGTTACCGAGAACATGAAAGGCGATTTTGTTGGTATTGGGATTAGCTTTTATACACATAAAGATACTATTACCGTAATTAGAACTATAGAGAATGGACCTAGTGAACGTGCTGGTTTAAAAGGTGGAGATAGAATAATTACGGCTGATGGCGATTCGTTATTTGGAAGAGATTTAACAAATGGTGATTTGGTTAAAAAGCTCAAGGGTGAAAAAAACACAGATGTTACTTTAGAAGTTGTTAGAAAAGGAGAGGCTAAGCCGTTAAAATTCAAAATAACTAGAGGTAATATTCCAATTGTTAGTGTTGACGCTGCTTATATGTTAACAGAAACTCTAGGCTATATAAAAATTAACCGTTTTGCAGAATCTACTTATAAAGAATTTAAAAAAGCATTAACCAAACTTGAAAAAGCTGGAGCTACAGAAATTGCTTTAGATTTAAGAGAGAATCCTGGTGGTTTTTTAGGAATAGCAGAAAAAATTGTAGACGAATTTTTAGAAGATGATAAACTTATATTGTTTACTAAAAACAAAAGAGGTAAAATTGAAAAAAGTTTTGCCACACGTAAAGGATCTTTTGAAAATGGTCATGTTTATGTTTTAATAGACGAAAATTCTGCTTCAGCCAGCGAAATTGTAGCAGGCGCTTTACAGGATAATGATAAAGGGACTATTGTTGGTCGTCGTTCTTACGGTAAAGGTTTAGTGCAACGCGAAATGCAGTTGGGAGATGGAAGTGCTGTAAGATTAACCGTTTCTAGATATTACACACCAACTGGTCGTTCTATACAACGTGCTTACGAAAAAGGGAATAGAGACTATTTCGACGATTATTATTCTAGAATAGATAGTGGAGAGTTACTTGATCCAGAAAAAATTGAAATTGCAGATTCTTTAAAATTCACAACTCCAAAAGGTAAAATTGTTTATGGTGGTGGCGGAATAATTCCAGATGTTTTTGTGCCTTTAGACGAAGGCATGCAAAACGAAACCATAACTTTTTTACAACGACGTGGTTATATAAATAACTTTGCTTTCGAGCAATTGGAAAAAGACAGAACTGCTTTTGAAGAAATTGCTAAAGAAGACTTTTTAATTAATTTTGAAATTACAGATCAAGTGGTTCAGGATTTTCAAGATTATTTAAATGGAAGACGAAAAACTAATATTGTTTTTGTTGCTTATAAAGAAGAGATGAAGCAATATTTAAAAGCAGCACTTGCAGATCAGCTTTTTGGAAATGGCACTTATGAAGAAGTCTTAAACCAAAGAGATAACATGATTAATGAAGTTATAAACTTAAGTTTAAATAAAGAATTTACAGACTAGTTTTATCGTGAACCTTTGTCTGTTTTCCATTATTCCAAAGTGTTAAAATATCTGTAGCAACATGGGCTCCACTTCCAGAAGCTATTGCAAATTGGCTACGCCATCCTGCTAAAGTTCCTGCGACATATAAGTTTTCTTCAATTAAATGATTTGTGTTTTCAAGCCAGATTCTATCTTTTTCGATAGCAGCTCTTGGATGTGGTTTTGTATAGCTTTCTAAACCTTCGATGTTTAATAAATTGGTGTAACCAACTGCAATAACCACACGTTTAGTATTGTATGTTTTTTTATTTGTAGTGACTAAAAAACCTTCAGCTACTTTAGAAATTTTATTTACTTTTTCATTTTCAATTTGAAAAACCTCAGGATACAAGTCTGTTAATTGTTGTATGCCATCGATTAAAATATCTTTACCTAAAGTACCTGGTTTTAAGCCTAGTACATTATTAAATAAAGCATTTTGTAAGTGAGACGTTTTTTGGTGTATAATTATGGCTACTTTTTTATCTTCGGCAAATGGCTTTTTTAATCCAGAGCCTAAAACCAAAGCACAAGATAAGCCAGCTGCTCCACCACCAATAATTATAGTGTCTAACATTAGCCTTTGCTTTTTTCTTCTATCTTTTTAGAAACTCTTAAAACCTGAAGTAGTAAGATAGCACAAAGTGAAGCTAGTATAGTAATTGCGGCAATCATGCTTTCTCCTTGAAAAAATTCTTGAAAATTTAGTTTTGTTGCGTTGTAAATTATTAATACAACAGCGATAATATTAAGTACAAGTGTGAGTGTTTTCATGTGTCTATATATTTATTTTCAATTGTCACATGCTGTTTGTTATTATTAATTCCGATAGATAATAACGTTTTTAACAAGCTCGTTTCATATTGTAAAGTTAAGCAAAAAGAATTTTAACGTTATGAGCAAATAATTTAATTGAGATAGCTAATAGTATAACACCAAATACTTTTCTAATAATACTTATTCCATTCTGTCCTATAAAGCGTTCAATTCTACTTGATGTTTTTAGCACGATATATATTAAAATAACATTCATTAATACGGCAACAATAATGTTGCTTATTTCGTATTCTGCTCTAAGCGATAGTAGTGTAGTTAAACTTCCAGGACCTGCAATTAATGGAAAAGCTAATGGAAAAACAGAAGCAGTCATTGGGTTAGTGTCTTCTTCCTTATATAGTGTAATGCCTAAAATCATTTCTAGGGCAATAAAAAATAAAATAAAAGATCCTGCCACAGCAAAAGAACTTACATCTATACCAATAAGGTTTAATATACTTTTTCCTAAAAACAGAAAAGCAATTAATATTACTCCAGCAATAATTGAAGCCTTTTCACTTTGTATGTGTCCAGCTTTTTTGCGTAAGTCTATGATAATTGGAATGTTACCTACAATATCTATTACGGCAAACAGTACCATAAATACTGTAAATATTTCTTTAAAATCGAAATTCATAACTCAGTTTCTTAAATTTTCGGCAAAAGTACTCCTTAATAACAGATTTTCAATATTAATTTAATGTTAAATTTTAGTTGAAGTTTATTATCTTCTACTTGAAGAATTTCGCGCTATCTTTGTACTTTATTAGAGATTAAAAATAAGTATGTTTCAATTAGGAAAAACAATAGTTTCAGAGTCTATTATAGAAAACGATTTTGTGTGCAATCTTTCTGCATGTAAAGGTGCATGTTGTATTGATGGAGATGCTGGTGCACCATTAACAATAGAAGAAGCGCAAATTCTTAAAGACATTTATCCAAAAGTAAAACCGTTTTTAAGACAAGAAGGAATTGATGCTATCGAAGCACAAGGCACTTCTATAATAGCAGATTTCGATGAGTTAGAAACGCCTCTAATTAATGGGGCAGATTGTGCTTATGTTATTTTTGATGAAAGAAAAACTGCATTATGCGCTATCGAAGAAGCTTATAATCAAGGTGAGATAACATGGAAAAAACCTGTGTCTTGTCACTTATATCCTATTAGAATAAAGGATTATACAGAGTTTTCTGCTGTGAATTATGATAAATGGGAAATTTGCGACGATGCTTGTAGCTTAGGCAAAGAGCTTCAAGTGCCTGTTTATAAGTTTGTAAAAGAAGCATTGATTAGGAAATTTGGCGAAGATTGGTATACCGAATTAGAAAAAGTTGCTGCAACAATGAAATAGCTATTAAGCTGTTTTTAAACCATGTGTTTCTTTAATAGGGATTTCTATAATAACTTTAGTACCAATTGGTTTTCCGTTATTATATAGGTCTTCTATATTTAATTTATAGGAATTGGTGTAATTTTTAGAAAAATGCTCCAAACGTTGCTTGGTTAAATCAATACCTACAGATTTTCTTTTTAATAATTTTTTTTCTTTAATTTTTGCGGAAGCTTTTCTCCCTATACCATTATCTGTAATACATATGATTACAAAGTCTGAAGTTTTTTTAGAAACATGAATTGTCATTGTCTTGTCTTCTTTTTTAGAAGATAAACCATGCCATAAAGCATTCTCTAAAAACGGTTGAAGCACCAATGAAGGAATTTTAACGCTACCAATATCAATACCATTATCTACAGAATGACTGTAGCTTATTTCATTAGAAAAACGAATATTTTCAATATTCATATATAAATCCATAGTCTCTAATTCTTCGGCTAAAGAAATTTCTTTTTCAGTTGAAGCAATTAAAATTTTACGAATTAATTTAGAAAATTTGTTGAGGTAGTAAACCGCATTCTCTTTTTCGTTGTTAATAATATAAAGTTTAATGGAGTTAAGCGAGTTAAAAATAAAATGAGGATTCATTTGGCTGCGCAACATGTCTTGCTCTAAGGTTAAAATTTTCTTTTCGTTTTTAACTCGTTTATGTCTATTAAAAAAGAATAATCCAGCAACTAAGAGAAATAATGCAATAATAGTGGCAATAGCAGTTTTTCGGTTTTCGTCCAATTTTAAATTTGCTACTTCATTCTGTTTTGCCAAAAATTTTATTTGAGTATTTTTCTTTTCGGTTTCATATTCAAACCTTACGCTATTTATATATTGCGCATTCTCTTTATTTATTATGCTTTGTTCAACTTCTACTGCTGTTTTGTATTGTTTTAAGGCTAATGAAGGATTTCCTAATTTTTCATTTAACAAAGAAAGTTGCTTATTTGCGCTTGCAACAGAGGACATTAAATTATAGTTTTCTGCCATTTCTAACCCTTTCTCTAAATTTTGTTTAGCTAAAGTAGTCTTGCCTAATTGGCTTTGTGCCCAGCCAAGTGTTATGTAAGCAGATGCAATATAAAATTTATCACCTTTTTTTTCTGCTAAAGCTATTGTTGGTTCAATTATTTCTAGAGCAGCTTCAGGTTTGTTTTGCTTAACATAAATAGCGCCAATACTGTTTTTACAGATTACTCTGCCGATGTCGGAATCGATATGCTCATTATATTCTAAAGATTTAAAATAGCTTGCTAATGCATCTTCAAGTTTGTCGTGTGCTTCGTAAACAGCACCAATATTATGATAGTTTATAGCTAGACCTAGTTCGTTCTTTGCTGCAATTTCTATTGCGAGAGATTTGTTAAACTCTTCTAATGCTTGATCATATTGCCTAATACTTAGGTAAATATTACCCATACTATTATGGCTTACTGCAATACTTTTTTGAAGGCTTTTTGTTTTTACTGGTTGTGCTTCTGCAATTGCTAAAGCTTCTTGATGGTAATCTAAGGCTGAGCGCACATTGTCTTGTCTTCTATCTATTACACCAAGCATGTTAAGGCTAACAATCTTAAATTCTAATAAATTATGGTCTTTAGATATTTGTAATGCATTATTTAAAAATGTTCTCGACTTATTAAATAAAGATTTATTTCGGTATTGATTACCTAGCATAATATTAGCAAAACTTTGTCCTTGAGGATAATTTGCATCCTTACTTTTGTTTAATAATACACGCATTTTTAGAGTGTCGTACTTGTTTTTATAAATTACGTATTCTAAATCGCTATAATTTTTATGGTTTACTTTTATAATACTATCTGCAAATACATTAAAATCTTGTCTGTTTTTTTGAGCTTGAACTAGGGTAATAGTACATAACAATAAGAGTAATGTTAAGCAGTGGTTTTTATACAAGATGATTTTTAATGTCATTATTATAGTTTTTCCAGGAAGTCCGATTTTCTTTGTCGTGCAACTGGTATTTTGTGATTAGATTCCATAATAACATAACCATCGGTTTTTAAGAATTCTTTAATTTTTAAAAGGTTTATTACATATGAATTATGAATCCTAAAAAAATCGCCTTTAGGTAATAAAGCATTTACTTCTTTTAGTTTTTTTGTTACTAATACCTTTTGTCCATCGTTTAAAAATATAGTACTGTAATTACCATCAGACTCTACAAAAATAATATCCTCAATATTTAAGAATAATAATTTACCATCTGTATTAATGGTAATCTTCTTTTTGTTTTTAGTGTTTGTAAAATTTATTAGTATGTCTTCTATCTTATCAGAATTTATAATACGAGACCTAAATTTTTTAATTTTAGAAATGGTTAATTTTAAATCGTCTGAATCTACAGGTTTAAGCAAATAATCTAATGCTTCGTTTTTTAGCGCTTTAATAGCATACTCGTCATAAGCAGTTGTAATAATAACAGCAATATCTTTTTGGTTGAGTTGTTCTAAAAACTGAAAACCATCCATTGTAGGCATTTGTATGTCTAGAAATAAACAGTCTGGAGTATTCTTGCTTAAATAGTCTAGTGCATCTTCTGGTATAGAAAACGTTTTTACAATTTCTATTTCATCACTAAAATTAGTAAGTTCCCAACTTAGGCCTTGTATAGCCTTTGGTTCATCGTCAACAATTACAGCTTTAAGCATATTTAAGAAGATTATTACATAAATATAGTACATATAAAAGACTTTGTATTGCTATTATGTGTGAGTGGTAAATAAAGGTGTGTAAGTAGTATTGTATTCTTCATTTTTAGAATCTGTTTTGTATTGATGTAAACCAAGCATACAAAATGCTAGACCAATTATACATTTTCAGGTTTTAATTTTAGGAATAGAAACTATATTTATCTAAGATTAGTTTTAATTAGTTTAAAACGGTAAAGCAACCTTTTTAATAAGTTGCTTTATAAAGATTACGCTATTAATCAACCACCGAAAATGAGCAACACAATGTGTTGCTCATTTTTTTTTTTTTTTTTTAGATTTTTTTTTTTTTTGAAATTATAAAGTAGTATGTACAATATTCTTGCATTTAAATTTTTAATGTTGTTTTTCAAGAAGTGGACTTCTGTTTTAATTTTATAAAGTAGTTGTATCGTTAATTTGTCAAAATCATCGATTAAAGTCTTTACATAAATATCATTCAATATTTTAATTAAGTTTTATAGCAAAATAAGTGTGATTAAAAAAAAATCAAGAATGCTTATTTCACTGCTGCTAAGAGATTATGATTATTTCAACTAATTAAAAATCAATTATTTACATATTTTATAGAGAACGCCCTAAAACAAAGGGCTTTACCGTTTTGTTAAAAACTTGTTGAAAACGTTTACAAAAGGACCTTTCTTTTTAAGCTACAATTAGCAATCTTTGTTGAGGGCAAAAAGAGTACATTTTTTATGTTCTTAAATAGAAATAGAAATTAATTTTTTTAGAAAGCTCACCATATTATTCCTTTTAAAAGGAAAATTTTAAACCATTTTTACAGATTAACCATTAAAATTGAATGACACTAAGCGTTCTCGTGTCACTTTAGCTATTAATATAAGAAATATGGAGATTACACAAATTATAAAAAGAGATTACGAAACAAGCCCTTTTGTTTTAAATAAAATCTCTAATGCTATTGAAAAAGCAATGCTTTCTGTAGGTAACGGAACAAAAGAAGATGCGAATTCAATTTCTGTAAGCGTTTTAAAAACGTTATTAGATAGAAAGGAAAAGGATTATAAATATGTGCCAACTGTAGAGCAGGTACAAGATCTAGTTGAAGAAAAACTAATGGGAAGTCAATTCCCTAATGTTGCAAAAGCTTATATATTATATAGAGATGAGCAAACTAGAAATAGAAAAACAAATATTTTTGAAAAACGTATAAACTTAAAACCTTACGAGTACCCAGCACTTAATGATTATGTAGATGCTATTAGACACTCTTACTGGATTCACTCTGAGTTTAATTTCACAAGTGATATACAAGACTTTAAAACAAAATTAACCATAGTAGAGCAAAATGCTATTAAAAACACAATGCTAGCAATTTCGCAAATAGAAGTTGCAGTTAAAAGTTTTTGGGGAGATTTGTATAATAAAATGCCTAAGCCAGAAATAGGATCTGTAGGGGCTACTTTTGCAGAAAGTGAAGTTAGACATCATGATGCTTATTCGCATTTGTTAGAAATTTTAGGATTAAACAATGAGTTTAAAAACCTAAAAAAGAAACCGGTAATAATGCGTCGTGTTCAGTATTTAGAAACAGCATTAAAAAACGCAAAAAGCGAAGACAATAAAGAATTTGCAGAATCTATTTTATTATTCTCACTGTTTATAGAGCATGTGTCTTTATTTTCTCAGTTTTTAATAATTATGGCTTTCAATAAGCATAAAAACATGCTTAAAGGTGTGTCTAATGTAGTTGAAGCAACTTCTAAAGAAGAACAAATTCATGGTGATTTTGGGATTGATATTCTTAAAATAATTAAAGACGAAAACCCAACATGGTTTGATGCAGAACACGCAGCTCAAGTACAAGATTTATGTAAAGAAGCATTTGAGTCTGAAAGTAATATTGTAGACTGGATTTTCGAAGCAGGCGAATTAGATTTCTTACCGAAAGACGTTATTAACGAGTTTCTTAAAAACCGTTTTAACAACTCTTTAGAAAGTATTGGAATTGAAAAAGTATTTGAAGTAAACGAAAAATTAATTGCACAAACCGAATGGTTTGACGACGAGATAATTGGAACTAAACATGGAGATTTCTTTGTTAAGCGATCAATAAATTATAGTAAAAGAACAAAAAGTATAACTAGCGACGACCTATTTTAAATATGAGCAACCAAACAAAACAAAACACCGAAGCAAATCTAGGCCAAGAGGCTAAAACATCTAACAACGATGAATTAATTAACGCTAGAAAAGAAACCCTAAAAGAAGCTAGTAAACAACCAGAAATAAAATGGTTAACAGAAAACAGTCGTAAATTTCTAGCTTCAGGTTATCTAACAGGTGATACAACTCCAGAAGAACGTATTAGAGAAATTGCAGAAAATGCAGAATCTATTTTAAAAATAGATGGTTTTGCAGATAAGTTTTATGGTTATATGGCAGAAGGCTATTACTCATTAGCTTCTCCAGTGTGGTCTAACTTTGGTAAAAAGAGAGGTTTACCAATTAGTTGTTTTGGTTCGCATATAGATGACGATATGGGAGATATTCTATATACGCAGTCTGAAGTAGGAATGATGTCTAAATTAGGAGGTGGTACTTCTGGTTACTTTGGTAAATTACGCCATAGAGGTGCTCCTGTTAAAAATAACGGAGAATCTTCTGGAGCTGTACATATCATGCAACTGTTTGAAAAAATGGTAGATGTAGTAAGTCAAGGTTCTGTAAGAAGAGGTCGTTTTTCTCCATATTTACCTATCGAGCATCAAGATATTGGTGAGTTTTTAGAAATAGGTACAGAAGGAAATCCAATACAAGAGTTAACACATGGTGTAACCGTTGGAAACGACTGGATGCAAGAAATGATTGATGGAGATCAAGAAAAAAGAGCAGTTTGGGCAAAAGTATTACAACGTAGAGGAGAGATAGGTTACCCTTATATCTTCTTTAGAGATAATGCTAATAATGCAGCTCCAGATGTGTACCAAGATAAAAATCATGAAATTTACGCAAGTAATTTGTGTTCGGAAATCATGTTGCCTACAAACGAAAGATGGTCTTTTGTATGTGTATTGTCTTCTATAAACGTATTACATTACGATAAGTGGAAAGATACAGATGCAGTAGAAACTATGGTGCAGTTTTTAGATGCCGTTTTAGAAGAGTTTATTACTAAGTTAGAAGATTATAGAGATTCAGATAATAGAGACGATAGGCAAACATTCATGTTCATGGAGAAAGCTTATAATTTCTCTAAAGAAAACAGAGCTTTAGGTTTAGGTGCTTTAGGATGGCACTCTTTATTACAATCTAAAATGTTGCCTTTCGATAGTCAAGAAGCATTTAATTTAAATAGTGAAATATTTAAAACCATTCAAGAAAAGTCTATTAAAGCATCAGAAGGATTAGCGGAGTTATTTGGCGAGCCAGAAGTATTAAAAGGATACGGAAGACGTAATACTACATTAAATGCAGTAGCACCAACAACATCATCTGCTTTTATTTTAGGACAAGTATCTCAAGGTATTGAGCCAATTTGGTCTAACTGTTATGTAAAAGATATAGCAAAAATAAAAACGACTATTAAAAACCCGTTTTTGGTAGATCTTTTAAAAGAAAAAGGATTAAACACTGTAGATACCTGGAAGAGTATACGCGATTATGATGGTTCTGTACAGCATTTAGAAGGACTTACAGATCAGGAAAAAGAGGTGTTTAAAACCTATTCTGAAATAGACCAAATGACATTAATCTATCAAGCAGCAAATAGACAAAACCATATAGATCAAGGACAATCTTTAAACATAATGGTGCATCCAGATATGCCAGTTAAAGAGATTAATAATATATATGTTACAGCTTGGAAACTAGGAGTTAAATCTCTGTATTACCAACACAGTATGAATGCAGCACAGAAATTCAAGCAAAAGAAAGAGTGTGCTAGTTGTGAAGGATAATTAGTAAGATTTTATTGAAATTAAATATAGAAGTGCCTTGATAAAGACAATTCAAGGCACTTTTTTTAGTGCGTAAATTGAAAAGGAAAAACGACAATAAATAACTGTATATCAGTTTTTTATGTATTTTTTTAAAGAGTTTGTAAAAATGGAAATTAATAAAGAAGGTATATGTAGATAATAATAAAGCTGAAGATAAGTACTGAAAAAAGGGACATTAAGAAACATCCCTCTTGGCTTTTTTTACAATAATTGGTTTGCGGCCTATTTTGTATTAAAAAATACGAGATTAAAATCTCTTACTTTCTTCTTCAAAGAAACAAAAAAATAAACAAAATTTGATTCTTCTTGCCAAGTTAAATATTTCTTAAAAAAAGATTAGTCATAAAAACTCAGTATTAATAAGGGTTTTAAGACGAATTAATTATCAACAGGTTCTTGTTAATAAAAGAATTCAAGAACTGAAAACAAGAGAAACATAATGGAAACATTTATTATTTTTCGAGTGGCACTCGTTAACAAAGCTAAAGAAGAACAAGTCTTAAGTCATTTCAATGGTGAAAACGATTTATTAGAAGTTTGTAATCAGTCTTATTATTCTTTAAGAAAGAATAAGGCTGACTATATGGACAGTCAAGGAAACAAAAGAGTTTTTTCTATTAGTTCTGAAATCGATTTTTTAAGAACAGAAAGGATGCTAATCACACATTTTGATTCTGCTTACACAGGCGATGAACCTGAAATAAGAAATGGAGAGACTAATACTTTAAATTACAAAGTTAGTAATACAGAGTTAATAACAAGAAAACTATTTTCATTATGCTATATCCCTAAAAATTCAAAGTATGGATATGTAGTTTTTGAAACTAAAGCAAAACATGGTGTTAAAATAATGTTTGAAAGACAATTACAAACATTCTTAAAATCTGCTGGCTATAATGACTATAGAATTGTCCTAACACCTGCTTTAAATTATAATTACTTATCTAATTTTATTATTAATGGTAAGCTTAAGAAAGTAAGGTTAATTGAAAACACTTTTAAAGAGCCAGTGCAATTATCCTTATTTAGGGAGGTCGCTACGGATTTAGTTTCTCAATCTGCAAGAGAGATTAAGTTTAAGAGCAAGACAGAGATATACGTTATTAAGAATGAATTATATAATCTATTCTTTTCTGAGTCAAATGAACATGATAAGATCAATTTTATGAATATTAATGGAATTGACGATGTTTCATTTGAGATTAGTTGTAATGGTTCTACTAAAATATTTTACACAAAGGACAGGAGTCGTATGAGACCTATTATAAATGTCTCTAAATTATTAGAATATGTAGATGGCGAACCATTATATAATTCTATGATTGAAGTTGCTATGACTTCGATTAAAGAAATATTAGGTTTTAATTCTCTAGATATTGATAAGGCAGCTTAAAGAAAGTCTTTATTTTGTACAAAAAAGCCATCTCAATTGAGATGGCTTTTTTTATAAATATATAATTTTCACTTCAATTAGTTCGATGCCATTAAAGCAAAAAACTTATCGATATTTGGAAGTAGAATTATTCTAGTACGTCTGTTTTTAGAACGTCCCTCTCTAGAGTCGTTATCTGTTAACGGTTGGTAACTACTACGTCCAGAAGCGATTAATTTTTCTGGAGATACATTAAAGCTGTTTTGTAATTTTCTTACGACAGATGTTGCTCTTAAAACACTTAAATCCCAGTTATCTGAAACTTTAGCAGTACTAATAGATCTTGCATCTGTATGGCCTTCTACCATAACATCTATGCTTGGTTCAGAGTTAATAACATCTGCTAATTTTTGTAAAATACCGTTAGCTTTATTGCTTAATTTGTAGCTTCCGCTGTTAAAAAGCATTTTATCACTAATAGAAATCATAACTACAGTTTCGTTAATATTTACAGAGATATCTTCATCTTCATTTAAAGAACTTGTATCAATTACACGATTTAAACTGTATTCTACAGCAAGATTCATAGAATCTTTTAAAGTTCTAGCCTGACTCAATTTGTAAGGATCTACTTTAGTTAATGTGTTACGCATTTGCTGTTTAGTTAAATTTGAAGCTACTGTACCATCTGGTGAAATATCAAGTTTGCTATCGTTTTCCAACTGTAAACCTTCGTTGTCTGTAACTAGAGAATTAATTTTTGCATTGTAATCGCTTACACGAGCTTCAATTTTAGCAAATTTTGCTTCAAGTTCTTCTTTTTCAACCTTAGTCTTAGTTAGTTCACTAATTACTTCTCCTTTTTCTTGTTCTAATGCAACGTATTTCTTTTTTGAAACACAACTTGCTAAAATAATAAATGCGAATACTGAGATTGCTGTTTTTTTAATAGTCATAATTAAGTTTTAGAGTTTTATATAGTTACGTTGAATTTGTATTTGTAGACTTCTTAGAATTTAGATTTTAAATAAATTTTAACAAATAGGAATCTGTTTAGTTTATCAATAGATTAATTATATTCATACTTTTAAAACTATAAAGCAAATAATGAATAATAAGCTTAAAGAAGTTGCACAAGTATTTTTTAAATTAGGATGTTTTGCTTTTGGTGGTCCAGCAGCTCATATTGCTATGATGGAAGATGAGGTTGTAACAAAAAGAAAATGGATGACGCGAGATTATTTTTTAGATCTTATTGGGACTACTAATTTAATTCCAGGACCAAACTCTACCGAAATGACTATGCATTGTGGTTACGAACGCGCTGGAAAGAAAGGGCTTTTTGTAGCAGGTATATCTTTTATTTTTCCAGCAATAGTAATAACAGCTTTATTGGCATACTTATATGTTAAATATGGTGAGTTGCCAGAAGTAGCACCATTTATATTTGGTATTAAACCAGCGGTATTAGCTATTATAGCTTCTGCTGTATTAAAGCTAGGCAAGAAAGCTGTTAAAACTACAGAATTAACTGTTTTAGGCGTGTTAGTTTTAATTGTTACACTACTAGGTGTAAATGAAATTACAGCGCTTTTAAGCGCAGGAGTTTTAGGTATGCTATATTTTTATATTAAAGAAAAAAAGACAACAAGCTTAAATAGTTTTTCGCCAATGCTTTTTTCTTCTGGTTTGGCATTAACAAAACTATCTACATTAAAAATTTTCTTAGTGTTTTTAAAAGTAGGCGCCATTTTATATGGAAGTGGTTATGTGTTATTTGCTTATTTAGATGCAGAGTTAGTTACAAGAGGCTGGTTAACTAGAACAGAATTAATAGATGCTATTGCTGTAGGGCAGTTTACACCTGGTCCTGTATTATCAACATCTACTTTTATTGGCTATCAACTTTCTGGATTTACAGGAGCATTAGCAGCAACAACTGGAATGTTTTTGCCTTCTTTTTTGTTTGTCTTAATTCTTAATCCGTTTATTCCAAAAATGCGAAACTCTAAAGTACTGCGTTATTTTTTAGATGCAGTAAATGTTGCAGCAGTTGCTGTTATGCTTTCAGTATTAATTGTCATGACTAAAGAAACAGTCTTAGATTGGAGAGGAATAGTAATAGCTTTAATTGCTACAGTTTTAGTTTTTAGAACGAAAGTGAGCCCGATTTGGATTATTATAATGGGAGCTTTACTTGGTTATGTTCTAATCGAGTTCTTGTGATTTTTAAAAACAAAAAAGCCATCATTTTAAAATGATGGCTTCCTTAATACTTAAATGTGTAATCTATTCTTCAGTATCAGGAATAGTTGCTATTTCTACAGAACTATCATGAGAGCCATGATATTCTTCTAGTAAGTTCATTGTTGCCGATAATAAATCTTTAGTTTCTAGTAATAAACTGAAGTATAATGTTGTGTTTTTTGGGCTAGATTCTTCAGTTCTTGTACGTGCTACTTGCTTTACAATTTTAGAAGTTACTAAATCAAATAAATCTTTTTTACGACCAATAATATCTCCAATTTGTTCAAAAGATCTAGAATCGAAAGCATTTTTTGTGTCATTAAAAAGTGCTTCTAATGCATCATTAACTTCTTTTAATTCTTTAATCTGACTAAATTTAAGGTTTTTGTGATTATTATTAATGTGTTTATGACTTGTTTTAGATATGTATTCTAAAGACTGTGTCATATCTTGTAAGTAGCCTAAAATATTAATATAAAAACTACTCGCTCTTAAACTTGTTTCGTCTAAATTTTTAATAAAGTAGAAAATGTTATCTCTTAAGCTATCTACTTCGTCAGATAATTTAGTGACTTGTTTTTTATTCTTTTTAAGTAGCGAAGTATCTTGTTTTGCAAGACCTCTAATGGCATTACTATAAATAGTGTTTCCACGTTTTACAACACTAGCAATATTACTAGCACTTTCATGTATAACACCTTGTACAGAACTACTTCCTGTTTCTTTTAAGCTATCTTCTTCTACTGTTTTGTTTGAAGATTTTTTGTGTGATAAGTAGTTTCTAATTAATAAGAAAGCTGTTATTAATAATAAAATAGGAGTCATTACTTGTGGGTTCCAGTTTATTAAAAACACGACAAGTCCAGCTGCTACAAAAGCACCAAAGGCAGTACCAAACCAACCACCAATAACATTTAATACACCAGCAACTCTGTAAACAGCACTTTCTCTTCCCCAAGCACGATCGGCAAAAGAGGTTCCCATAGCAACCATAAATGTTACATAAGTTGTAGACAAAGGTAGTTTCATTGAGGTTGCGATAGCAATTAATACACCAGCAACCATTAAGTTTACAGAAGCTCTAATCATATCGAAAGCAGGAGCATCTATACTCTGGTCTTTATTTAAAGCAGCAGTATCAGGTTTTTCGAAACTTTTACCCATACTTTCTTGAAGAGACTTAGGTATAATAGAATTTATGGCATTAGATAACCAAGTTGTTCCTTTTACAACACCTCTTGATAGCATGTTTGGTTCAAATTTTTCGTGGGTATCTCCTTGACGAGATAGACTTAACTCTGTTTCTGCAACTGTTTTTGCTTTTTTAGAAAACCACAATGTTAATACCATTATTGCACCAGCAATAAACAGTAGAAAAGGCTCTGCAGGCATTTTTTTGCTTAATATAGACATAGACATTGTGCTATCCATACCTCCAGCAATCCATGCTTCGTAAGAGTGATACGCTGCCATTGGTACACCAATAAAGTTTACTAAATCGTTACCAGAGAATGCTAATGCTAAACCAAAAGTACCTACTGCGATTACTACTAATAAGATTGATTTTTTTGTTACGGCTTGAAATGCAAACGAAACACCTGTCCATAGTAAAAAGCTGCCAAGGATAATAAGGATTTCTTGGCCTTCAATAAAATCTTTTAACTCATTATAATATGGAGATCCTTTTAATCCTTTTAAAAAGATAAAGTATGTAATGGCTGTTAAACAGAAAGCACCAAAAAAGGCACCAAAGTTTTTTATTCTTTTTTCATACTGAAATGTAAAGACTAGTCTAGATATCCATTGTACTAACGCACCAACAGTAAAGGCTATAAAAACGGACATTACAATACCTCTAATAATTTCAATGGCCTTTTTAGTGTTAATATAACTACTAATATCTGATAAAGTTTGTGTGCTATCTGGAGCATTAATTTTTATTAAAGACATTACAACTGCAGCACCTAGCAAATTAAATACAATAGAAACTGTTGTAGAAGTAGGTAAGCCTAGAGTGTTAAAGAAATCTAGTAATAAAATGTCTGTAATCATTACAGCCATAAAAATGTACATAATCTCTTCGAAACTAAACATGCTAGGGACAAAAATACCTTTACGTGCTACTTCCATCATTCCGCTAGAGAATACAGCTCCAATGAAAATACCTAAACTAGCTACTATCATAATAGTTCGCATAGAAATGGCTTTTGAACCAATTGCTGAGTTTAAGAAATTAATTGCGTCGTTACTAACTCCAACTACAATATCAGCTACTGCTAAAACCGTAATGGCAATCAACATAAATAAATAAATATTATCCATAATTTTTAATTAAAATAAGTTTGCAAATATCATAAATGTTATTGAGTATAATGTTATCTCAATGTTATGTTTTATTTCTGTTTAGAAATGAAAATCGAATCCTATTCTAAATGTAATATTATCATCATTTCCATCTAAAGTAGTGTAGCTAATATCACTTTGTACTTTTAATTTGTGACCTACTACGTATTTAGATCCACCTAGAGTATATTGTTCTTGAGGCAAACTACCTGTAATAGTATCATAATCTACTGTTGTAAATCGTCCAGCAATTTCGTAATTACTTTTAAATAGATAACCAGCTTGTAAATTTAAAGCGTTTCCAGTTAAAACGACATCACCAGTTGGTATACCATCTAAATCTATAGCAACTGCATTTTCTGCACTACGAGTTGCATATTCACCCATAAAAGAGAATCCTTGATATTTAAACATAGCGTCTACAAAAATGGTAGTTTGGTCTGTTTCGTATAATGAATCATCACTTCTAAACATGTAATCACCTAATCCGCTACGTTCTCTTACAGCATCTTGGTTATAGTTGTAAGTAGTACCAACCATTAATTTAGGTGTTACTTCACGTTTTAAATCTGCTTGAACATAATCGCCTTTAGATTTAAACTCACCAAGTGGTAAAAATTCAACACGTCCAGTATATTGTAAACCTCCAATGTTTCCTTCGGTAACATTACGTCCTTCTCCTTGAGAGATTGATAATTTTTGACGCATTAAAAAGTTACCTCCTAGGTTAGATTTGTGACGTAATTGAATACCTAAATCGCGATCAATATTAAAACGACTGTTTAATAAAGAACGATCTACTAATTGAAGATTTGCAGAAGAGACAACACGTTCAATATTACCTGGTAATTTTGTTTGTCCAGCCCAAAGTTCCCAATTGTCTGCAAAATTCCACATTAAAACAGCATCTAAAATAATACGAGGTGTGTTTCTGTTAAATTCATTAGCGCCAGAAACATCTCTATTCGATAAACCTAATTCTATTTTATATTTTAATTTTGTAGTGTAAGCAAATCCGCTAAACTTTAAACGTGCACGACGTACAATAAAGTTATGATCTGGACTTTCGTATTTATTTCCATCATGATCCCAAGAAGACATTGAGCGCACTTGAAAACGAGGTGCGAATTTTATACTAAACGAGCTGTCTTTGGCTGTAAAGTTTATTAATCCTTTTCCAAATTTAGTGTCACTTATTTCTTGAGCATTTGTAGAAATAAAGGCGCACAGCAATAATGCTGTAAGTGTAATTTTAAGTCTCATTATAATCTTTAGTTTTTTGTCGATGCAAATAACTGACTCTAATGTTAACTAAATGTTTCTAAATGATTAATTTTTAAGTGATTTTGAATAAAAAAAAGACTGCTTCGGCCAAAAGCAGTCTCATTAGAAATCATAATAATGTAGTCGACAAAAACTAATAGATTATATGAAAAACTAATTGGTTTGTCTTAAGACATGGTAAAGATGGTGAGTTTACTTAAAGTTAATGTAAACCTAATATTAAGTAAATATTAAATTTTTTAATGTTAAATATTTTTTACAGCATATTGATATATAGTATTTTACACGCCCAATGTTAATTTAATGTTATGTAATTGTTGCGTAAATGTTATGAAATAACTATATTTGGATTATAATGTTAAAACCCATAATTATGAAGAAATCAATTTTATTTTCAATTGCCTTTTTAATTGCTGTGGTAACTTTCGCTCAAGATAAGCGAGATTTAAAACTTAACAAAGACACTAATTTAATTGAAGTTGTTTATTATCATGACAATGGAGTTGTAAGCCAAACAGGTGCTTATACTGTAGATGGTAAATTACAAGGAGAGTGGCTTAGTTATAACGCACAAGGCAAGAAACAAGTTTCTGCAAATTATGATAATGGTAAAAAAGTCGGCAAGTGGTTAATCTGGAAAGATGCCACTCTTAAAGAAGTAGATTATAACAATAATGCTATTGCAAGTGTTAGTGAATGGAAGATAAAAGCTCCTGTTGCTGATAACAATTAAGTTATTGAAATTAAACAAATAAAAAAAGCATCTTCAAATTGAAGATGCTTTTTTTATTTGTAAAGTTATTACTCGTTATTGAACAGTCCAGTTTGCTCCCCAAGTAGTATAGTCTGTACCAGTTGCAGTACCTTCATTTGTGTAAAAATCTGCAATTGTAAAAGTAACAGTTGTATCGTTTTTCATATTTAATGTAACATCAACAAAAGTAACTCCAGTAACTTGTAAATCGTCGCTTACTACACCATTTCCTGTATCTAAATCGTCTAAATCAAAACCTTCAGCATAACCAGTAATATGAATGTTAGAAAAGATACCTTGAGTACCTGCTCTTAATCTTACAGCTTCCGAAGAGTTTGCAGAACCTTCACCAACAATTGTTACATTGTTTAATGTTGGCTTAGAGAAAACACCAGTAGCATTACTAAAGTCTGTATTGTAACCATCTGCTTCAATTGCTTTATCATCTGTAGCTCTATTAGAGATGTAAACATCTGTTAATGTTCCAGAAAAACCTTCCGTCCAATCTACCGAGTCATCTTCGGCATTTATAACAGAGATAAAACTAGCGTTTACTGTACCTCCAAAAAACTCAATACCATCATCTTTTCCTTCGATAGCTTGTATGTGGTTTACAGTTGTACCATTTCCTACACCATAGAATGAAAACCCGTTGTTTTCAGATTGTCCATCTGCTGCACCACCAGAATATTCAACTCTTACATAGCTTAAAGAACCAGAATTATCATTTGCAGTATTTCCACCGTAAGGTAAACTAGCAATTTCTGAAGTAGCAGTAGCTGTTCCTGTTACAGAGTTTATTGGCGCTTTTCCTAATAAAATTAATCCTCCCCAATCTCCAGCTAATGGATTAGATGAATCTGAAGTAAATACAATTGGACAACTTGCTGTACCGTTTGCTATAATTTTAGCACCTTGAGAAATGGCAACATAAACATCTGCACCAGAAGATAAAGCTTCAATAGTCATGCAAGGAGGAATAGTTAAAGTTGTTCCGCTTGCCATAATTAAAGAACCATTGATTTTGTATGTGTTGTTAGCATCAAGAGTTAAATCTTCAGTATAAGTACCAGATAAGAAAATTGTTGCTGGATCAGTTTCACCTCCACCACCAGTAGTGTTGTTTGTTGTAGAGTTTATTACAATGTCAGAAGTATCGTCTGTTGTGCAAGAAAATACCGAAGCTAATATTGCTAAGCCTAAAATTAGTTGTTTTTTCATCGTGTTCTTTTTAATTTGTTTTTAATTAAGAGTTGTAGTTAAAATTTATATTTAAGTTGAAGGTTTATGTTTAATCCGCGTTTGTAGTTTGTAATACCTTTTCCGTTTGCCGAAGTCACAAATATGTCGCCAGCTCTGGCATCTTCTCTTACATATTGTATAGAAGGATCTAATATGTTTTTAGCACTAAAGTTGATTTCAAAACCCTTGTTTATGGTGTTTTTCCAAATAAAATCTAAAGTAGGAACTCCTTTTTCTACAATGTTTCCTAAGTCTCCAGATCCTAAAGCATCAATTCTGTCTGAGAAATAAGAGAATACTAGGTTAGCTACTGGTTTGTAATTTTTAAAAGTTGGAGAATAGCTTATGTCTGCATTTAATATTAATGGTGAAGCACCTTGTAGTTCGTCTTCCGTTTTATTGAAAGCTAAATCGAAAGTTTCATCTATTGTTGGGTACAAGTCTTGCTTAGTTTTCATGTAAGTAGCATTAATACCAAAAGATAAGTTTGTATTATCTTCATTATCAACTAAAATATTTTTTCTTAATTCTACTTCAATACCATATACGGTAGCTTTGTCTCCCGTTCTAACATAACGCTGTGTTCCAGTGGCATCACCAACTACAACTAAGTTAATTGGATCGTTAATTTGTTTAGTAAAAGCACCTACAGAGAAGATTTCACTTCTACTAAAGAACCATTCGTATTTTAAATCAATATTTAAAATTTTAGAATAACCTAAAACATCTGGGTTACCACCAATTCTTGTAGATACATCTTCGTATACAAAAGGAGCAACTTCTTTAAATTCTGGAACAGAAACAGTTTGACTAGCAGAGAAACGTAGGTTTTGATCTTCGTTTAAAGCATATTTTACATTTAAAGTAGGAAGAATAAAAGTCTCTTTAAACGAGCGTTCGCTGTTTCCTTGATTACCTAGGTTAATAACGTTGTATTTAATAGACTGGTCGAAAGATTCTAATCTAACACCAGGAACAAATAACCATTTTTCGCCAGCTTTAATTTCAGCATCTGCATAACCAGCAGCAATACTTAATTTACCAGAATAAGTGTTTTCTGGTAAGCCAGGTAGGTTAGTATTTCCTAAAGTTTGATTTGGATCTGTTGTGCTTACAGGAATGCCGTTTATTACTGAAATATCGTATCCTGTTGTGTTGCTATCAAAACTAATGTTCGATAAGGTAAAGAAGCTATCAAAGTTATTTACATCTGTTACTGCATATCCATTATCCTGGATGTCGTAACCATAACGGATGTTATCAAATTGTCTTGTTTTGTATCTTCCGTTGTAACCAAAATTTAATTTAAGGTTCTCATTAGCTTCGTAAGCTAAGTTAAGTTTACTATTGTACTCATCGTCTTCAATATTTTGGAAATAACGTTGATTATCGAAATCTACATTACTATAAAAACTTGGGTTTGTAGTAGGATCATTATCAAAAGCAAGGTGGTAGTTTTCTAAACTTATACGCTTTCTATCTGGTTGGTTTGCATATACTTTATTGTATCCAAATCCCCAATCTAATTCGTATTTCCCAGATTTATGATTTCCTAATAATTGGTTTACAAACATTCTAGTTTGATCGAACTGTACATTCATTTGGTAAAAACCTTCGTCTGTATTAAGAATTGCATCTCTGTTTTTTCCTTTACCATCAATACCGTAATAACCAATTTCGTCTGAAGAGCTATTAATAAATACAGAGTTGAATTTTAAACTATTATCACTATTTATTCTATAGTTTAAGTTTGTCATAGCAGTTGTAGTTGTGCTATACTCATATTCTTCGGCTGCATCAAAACGCTTTTTTTCTACAGTCGAAAAATCTACTGCTTTACCAAATCTGTACTCGTAATTGTTTTCGAAAGAAGCAGTAGCAAAAACACTTAAACGAGATTCGTCATTAAATTCAAACGTGTTACCTATAGATGCTCCGTAGTTAATGTTTATAGGTGAGCTTACATTTTCTGGATCGATACCATGAGATAAAATAATAGCAAAAGGATTATGCTCATATCTGCCATAGTAACCAAAATATCCAGTGCCTTCACTTCTTACAAAGTTTTTATCTATTGCGTTTGTGTTAAAACCAGAGCCAGTCGATACATTAAAAGATAAATTACCTTTATGTTCTTTTGAAGTTATATCTATGTTTCCAGCAGAAAAATCGCCATAGAATCTAGAAGAGTATGCTTTACTTATAGATACGTTTTGTATAACGTCTGAAGAAAATAAATTTAAGTCGATGTTCTTTTTATTAACATCGTTAGATGGCAATGATAAACCATTCATAGTAGTGTTTAAGTATCTATCACCAAGTCCACGTACATAAACATTACTTGATCCTTCTTGTTTAGATACACCAGAGATTTTAGCAACTGCACCAGCAGCATCACTAACACCTTTTCTAGATAATTCGTCTGCTCCAATACTTTGCTTAATTTCGACTGCTTTCTTTTGGTCTAAAAGTAAAGCGGTTTCGCTTTCACGTTTTGTAGTGGTTTGTAATACAACTTCGTCTAGAGCAGCAGCGCTTGCTTTTAAAGTAATGTCTAAAACCTTATTCTCATTTGCTTTTAATTGAAAAGGGATGTTTTGTGTTTCGTAGCCAATAAAGCTAAATTCAATAATATAATAACCAGCGTCTAAATTTTCAATCTTATAAAGCCCATCAAAATCTGAAGAAGTTCCTTTATCCGTTCCTTTAATTAGAACGTTTGCAAAAGGTAGCGGTTGGTTGTTAAACTCTTGGTCTAATACTTTTCCGGAAATAGAAGTGCTGTTCTGGGAGAAAGTAAGTAATGATGTTAGTAAGGTAATAGTAAATAAAAATTGTTTCATTTTATAGTTTAATTTCTGCTGCAAAGAAACCATCAACATGTAAAGTCAAGGTTAACTAGAGGTTAAACCTTTTTCATCAAAACGTTAGTTTAATGTTATCAAGGTGATTATGTTTTTATAATTAGGAAACCTTAATTTAACATTGAAATTTATATCTTGCATGCAATTAATAGCTTACTATGAATTGGGAACAACTACTATCGTTAAAACGTTTTGGCGACACAAATAAAAGATTACGTAAAGAACAGGATGAAACACGTTTAGGTTTTGAGGTCGATTACGATCGTATTATTTTTTCTTCGGAATTTAGAAGCCTTCAAGATAAGACACAAGTTATTCCATTATCTCAAACCGATTTTGTGCACACGCGTTTAACACACAGTTTAGAAGTTAGTGTTGTTGGTCGCTCTTTAGGACGACGTGTTGGACAGAAAATATTAGAAAAACATCCGCATTTGCAAAATATTCATGGCTACCAAGCACACGATTTTGGAGCTATTGTAGCTGCTGCAGCTTTAGCACACGATATAGGGAATCCACCTTTTGGTCACTCTGGAGAAAAAGCGATTGGAGAATTCTTTAAGTCTGGAAAAGGAAAAGAGCATAAGGAGAAATTAAATAAAAAAGAATATCAAGACTTATGCGATTTTGAAGGTAATGCAAACGGATTTAAAATTGTTACACAAAGTAGAATAGGCAGAGAAGGTGGCTTGCGTTTAAGTTATGCAACACTTGGTGCTTTTACAAAATACCCAAAAGAATCGTTACCAAAAAAGCCAACTAACCATATTGCAGATAAGAAGTATGGGTTTTTTCAGAATGAAAAAGAAGCATTTATAGATGTTGCAGAAGAATTAGGATTAGAGAAGAGAAGTGAAAAAGATATTAGTTATGCTAGACATCCTTTGGCTTTTTTAGTAGAAGCAGCAGACGATATTTGTTACACAATAATAGATTTTGAAGATGGCATTAATTTAGGGTTAATACCAGAAGCTTTTGCACTAGAGTATTTAATAAACTTGGTTAGAGATAAAATTAAAACCGAAAAGTATCACACGCTTTCTAATACCGAAGACCGTATTAGCTATTTAAGAGCTTTAGCAATTGGAGCATTGATTGAAGAGGCTATTGATATGTTTATGAAAAATGAAGAAGCCATTTTAGCAGGAACGTTTAGTGATGGATTATTAGATAAAAGTAAATACGAAGCCCAAATTGATGACATCATTAAGTTAAGTGTTGAGAAAATTTATCAATCTACAGAAGTTGTTGATAAGGAAATTGCTGGTTATGGAGTATTAAGTACTTTGCTTGAAACCTATACAAAAGCAGTGAATAATTGTTTTGATAATACAGCGTCTAATTACGATAAACTAATTCTAAAAGGTTTACCAAAAACTATAAAAATAGACCAAGAAAGTTTATATGAAAGACTTTTGAGTGTTTGTCATTACATCTCTTTATTGAGTGATAGTCAGGCTATTATTCAATATAAGAAAATAAAAGGGTTTAGTTTTTGATTATAGGATCTTTTAAATTTTAACAATAAAACTCTTAAAGTATTAATAAAAATAGGTATTTTTAAAAACTTAAAAAAAAAACATGAAAAAGAAAATTATTATTCTAACATCTTGCGTTTTAGTATTTATCGCACTCTTTACATTATCCAATAATGAAGAGAGGCAACTTACAAATCAAGTTGCTACTAAGAAAACTCATAAAGAGAACTTGGAAAAAAGCCCATTTAAGGACATGCTTAAACTAAGTAAGCCTGAAAGGAAAGCTGCGGGTTTAACACCTAATAAATATTATGAGCAAGAATGGGAGTTGACTATGAATCCTGTATTAGGAAGACCAACCTATGAAAATTTAAAACAAATTAGAGCAGACCAAGTACAGAAAAGAGATGCTTTTTTAGCCTCTGCAAGAGTGCCTGGAGACGCTATTGATAATAGTTGGATAGAAAGAGGTCCAAACAACGTAGGAGGAAGAACAAGAGCAATTATGTTTGATCCAAATGATTCTACTAACGAAACGCTTTTTGCTGGAGGTGTTAGTGGAGGTTTATGGAAGAATACTAAAATTTCTGATGCTAATACAACTTGGACAAGAGTTGATATTCCAGAAAATTTAGCAGTAAGTTGTATTACTTTTGACCCTAATAATTTCAATATCTTTTATGTTGGAACAGGAGAATCATATGTTAATGGAGATGTTAATGGAGATGGTGTATGGAAGTCTGAAGATGCTGGGACAACTTGGGCTAAAGTATTTGGAGGTATAACAGGACCAACTACTTTTGAGTCTGCTTCAAATATTACAATAAATACGCCTAGTAGTATTACAGGAGATTATTTATCTTTTCCTACTACTGCTTTTGGTACACAAATAACTAATGTAATAAGTAGTGATATAGTATTGATTGAGTCAGCTAGTGTTACTCAAAACGGAAATACATCTACTTCAGCACAAGGTTGTGGAGCTGTAACAAATCCTGCTGCACTTAGTGGTAAAATAGTTCTAATAAGAAGAGGTGTATGTAATTTCACCGTAAAAGTTAAAAGCGCTCAAGACGAAGGAGCACTAGCTGTAATTATGATGAATAATGTAGAAGGACAGCCTGTTCCAATGGGAGGAACTGATCCAGCTGTAACAATTCCTTCTGTTATGATTTCTAAAACCGATGGAGATATTATAGAGGCTGCTGTATTAGCAGGAGCTGTCTCAGGAGATTTAAATCCTTCAACAGATACTTTTACAGGTAACCTAGTACCAGGAATACAGTTTGTAAACGATATAAAGGTTAGAAATAATAATGGTGTTTCTGAAGTATATGTTGCTGCAGGAGATAGTTTTTATGGTGCATCAAATGCAACAACTTATCTTACTGGACCAGAATATGGATTATACCAATCTATAGATAATGGTGTTAGTTGGAATGAAATAACAATGCCTTTAACAGCAGATGGAAATAAACATTGTCCAAATGATATTGAGATTGGTGCTGATAATGATGTCTGGCTTTCTACTACAAATAGCTCTCTCTTTGGAGATGGTGGTGGAAAAATATTTCGATCGGTAGATGGATTAAACTTTACTTTAAAAAGAACTATTCCAACTGCTAGTAGAACACAAATAGCAGTTTCTGCTTCAAACTCAGAGAAAGTATTTGTTTTAGCTCAAGGAGATGATACAAATCCAGTACTTATGGAAAAGACAGAAAATGGTTTTACTACCTCTGTAGATTTAAGTTTGCCAAATGATGCTGATAGTGGAATTGATGCTAATGATTTTACTAGAGGTCAAGCTTTTTACGATTTAATGTTAGAAATTGATCCGAATGATGACGAAACAATTTACGCAGGAGGTATTGATTTATTTAGTTCATCAACTGCAGGTGCAACTTGGATTCAATTTACTCACTGGTATGGTGGATTTGGATACCAAGAGGTACATTCAGATCAACACGCTATGACTTTTGCAAATGGATCTTCATCTGTAGTAGCATTTGGTAATGATGGAGGCGTTTATTTTTCAGCAAATGCTGGTAATACAACAAGCGCAAGAAATAAAGACTTTAATACTTCACAGTTTTACACTGTTGGTGTTGGGCCAACTACAGCCTTTACAGGCGATTATTTTGCAGGTGGATTACAAGATAATGGTACACAGTTATTTGCAAATGCAAATCCTAATCAAACAGATTCTTCAACAGAACCTTACGGAGGAGATGGTGCTTATACTTTTTTCGACCAAGATGGTACAGATAGATATATGATAAGAAATTATGTGTATAATTCAGGTATAAATCTTTTAGACTTAAATACTAATACTAGTATAACTATTAATAATGAAAGTGAATCAAATGGAGCATTTATTAATCCACAAGCGTTAGATTCTAATCTAGATATTTTATACTCAAATTATTCAGCTGGAGGTAACAGTATAATTAGACGATATTCTGGTATAAAATCTCAAGCAACAGTTCAAGGTACAAGTTTAACAGATCCAGAAATGGATTCTACACCGACAGCTTTTACCGTTTCAACTCACACTACAGCTTCTTCAACACTTTTAGTTGGAACTGTTTTAGGTGATGTGTTTAAAGTTGAAAATGCAGAGAGTAACTCTCCTACTTTTATAGAATTAGACTTAGCTAATGTAATAGTCGGAAGTATTTCTGATATTGAATTTGGTCAATCTGAAAATGAAATTTTTGTAACTATACATAATTATGGTGTGCAAAATATTTGGTACACTAATAATAGTGGTGCTTCTTGGCAACAAAAAGAAGGAGATTTACCAGACATGCCTGTTAAAACGATTCTTCAAAACCCATTAAGTTTAGATGAAGTAATTATTGGTACAGAATTAGGAGTTTGGTACACAAACAATTTTTCTGCAGCTAGTCCTAATTGGAATCAAGCTTTTAACGGAATGTCTAACGTAAAAGTGTTAGATTTAGACTTAAGAGATGATAATATGGTCTTTGCAGCTACTTACGGAAGAGGAGTTTTTTCTGGAGAATTTAAAATTGACGGAACTGGTGATGAGGACGGAGATGGTGTTATAAACGATATAGATAATTGTTTAAACACTGCTAACCCTGATCAAGCAGATACAGATGGTGATGGAGTTGGCGATGCTTGTCAAGATACAGATAATGATGGTGTTTTAGATATTAACGATAATTGTCCAACAACAGCTAATACAAATCAATTAGATACAGATGGTGATGGTGTTGGTGATGTTTGCCAAGATACAGATGGTGATGGTGTTGTTGATGCTGTAGATAACTGTATAGATACTGTTAATGCAGATCAAGCTGATACTAATGGAAATGGAATAGGAGATATTTGCGATACTAGTTACACTAATGCAGATAATATTTCTTTAGAAGTTATTTCTGAAACTTGTACAGGAGAAAACAATGGTAAAATAATAGTTAATGCTAACGAGACGTATGTTACTTATACAGCAACTGTTGTTGGTAATGGTTTAAACCTTTCAGAGCAAGTAACATCAAGTTATTCTTTTGAAAACATTGCAGTAGGTTCTTACACTGTTTGTGTTGCTGTTAATGGAACAACATTCGAACAATGTTTTGAGATTAATATAGAAGCCGCAGATGTTATTGATTTACAAATTGTAAATAATAATGATGGTTCTAATATTACTTCTGTAGATGTTAGTAGAGGTACAGCACCATATACTGTTTTATTTAACGATGAGGTAATAACAATAACAAGTGATCCAACTTTTGATTTAGAACTAATAGGTTCTGGAGCATTAGAAATTAAAACAGCTAAAGCTTGTGAAGGAACTTTTAAAGCAACTATTGAAAATGCTTTAAACATTGTAGCGAGTCCAAACCCAGTTATTAACAATCTTAAAATAACATTACCAAACACTGTTACGCAATCTGAAATTAGTGTTCAGGTTTATGATGTAAATGGGAAGTTAGTTATCAATAAAAACTACATAAAAAACAACTCTAATTCTTTAGATGTTCCTTTTGCTAATTTAAACTCAGGAATATATTTTATTAAACTGAATTTAGATACTCCAGAAGTTATAAGAATTATTAAAAAATAAAAGATATGATTAAGAAAATAAAATTATTACCAGTAATACTATTTGTATTTGTTTTAATTACTTCTTGCGGTAGTGATGATGATGGTGGTGGAACTGCAGCTGTAGCACCTACGCCAGAGCCTAATACAGCACCTACAGCAGTAGGTGCACTAACTTACCCAAGTTCAGATTTACTTTGTATAGATAGCACTATAGAGTTTACTTGGTCTGCAGCAACAGACGTAGATGGAGACACTATTAATTATAGATTAACAATTGCACTAGATAGAAATCAAACAAATATTGTAGAGCAAATTACAACTACAGCAACCAGTAGAACAGTAACATTACAAAATGGAACTGCTTATTATTGGAATGTAGTCGCTTTTGATAGTGAAGATGAAGCAACAGCTTCTCAAACTTTTGCTTTTTATACTGAAGGAGATGGTGTATCAAATCATGCTCCATTTGCAGCGTCTTTAAACGCTCCAGCTTTAGATGCTGTTTTTAGTGCAGGAACAACAACCTTAGATTGGTCTGGAAGTGATGTAGATGCAAGTGATACATTAACTTATGATTTGTATTTTGGAGATACTACAGATCCAGCTCAAGTACAATTAGATGTTGCAGCTTCTACTTTTGATGTAACAACAGTAGCAGCAACAACTTATTATTGGAGAATAGATACTAAAGATAATAATGGTGTTAAAAGCATTGGACAAGTTTGGTCGTTTAGTACAAACTAAGAAATAAGTAACTTATATTATTAAATGGCAGACTAAATATTTAGTCTGTCATTTTTTTTAGAAACAAACTTAGATTTTTTGAGTCTAGATGCAGAGATTGTTGCAATTCTAAAACCGTTCCATGTTCTGTAAAAGTATCAGGAACACCTTTTAATATTAATTTATTTTTGTAGTTGTACTTTGCTGAAAATTCTGCAATTGCACTTCCAAAACCACCGGTTATTGCACCATCTTCAATAGAAATAATTGTTTCATGAGTATTAAATATATTCTGAAGCATTGTTAAATCTAAAGGTTTAACAAAACACATATCATAATGTGAAAATGTAGATGTGTCTTCTAATAAATCTAAAGCATCAGTCACATTTTTAGCAATACTACCAATAGAAAGAATGGCTGTTTTTGTTCCTTTTATAAGGCAAAGTCCTTTCCCAATTTCAATTTTAGAAAACGGTTGTCTCCAATCTAAAATTTGTCCTCTTCCTCTTGGGTATCTAATAGCAATAGGATGATCTAAACCTAGCTGAGCAGTGTACATAATGTTACGTAATTCAATTTCATTTCTAGGCGCGAAAATAATAAGGTTTGGAATGCATCTCAAGTAAGCCAAGTCAAAAACACCATGATGTGTAGCTCCATCTTCACCAACTAAACCAGCACGATCTAAACAGAAAATTACCGGTAAGTTTTGTAATGCTACATCATGTATTACTTGATCGTAAGCACGTTGTAAAAATGTAGAGTAAATATTACAAAACGGTACCATGCCTTGTGTTGCTAATCCTGCTGCAAAAGTTACTGCATGTTGTTCAGCTATACCAACATCGAAAGCGCGTTCAGGAATTTGCTCCATCATGTATTTTAAAGAGCTACCAGTTGGCATTGCTGGTGTAATTCCAATAATTTTATCGTTCTGCTTTGCTAATTCAACAATAGTGTGTCCAAAAACATCTTGATATTTTGGAGGCTGTTTTAGTTCTGGTTTTGGAATTAATTCTCCAGTATCCTTATTAAATTTCCCTGGAGCATGATAAGTAACCTGGTTTTCTTCCGCTTGACGTAAACCTTTTCCTTTTGTAGTAATAACGTGTAAAAATTTTGGTCCTTTTACCTTTTTTAATCTTTCTAATTCGTTAATTAAAAGCGGTAAATCATGACCATCTATTGGTCCAGAATAATCAAAATTTAAGGCCTCAAAAATATTATCTTGCTTTTGAGTCCCTTTTTTAACGTTAGTTAAATATTGTTTTAAAGCACCAACACTTGGGTCAATACCAATGGCATTATCGTTTAATATAACTAGTAAATTAGCATCTGTAACTCCAGCATGATTTAGACCTTCAAAAGCCATTCCGCTTGCAATGGAAGCATCTCCAATAACAGCAATATGCTGGGTTTTTAAGTCCCCTTTTAGCTGTGTTGCAATAGCCATTCCTAGAGCAGCAGAAATAGATGTAGAGGAATGTCCAACACCAAAAGCATCGTATTCACTTTCTAATCTATTTGGAAATCCACTTAAACCACCATATTGTCTATTGGTGTCAAAACTTTCTCTTCTACCAGTTAAAATTTTATGACCGTAAGCTTGATGGCCAACATCCCAAACCAATTGATCTTTTGGTGTGTTAAACACAAAATGTAAGGCAATAGTTAAATCTACCACACCTAAACTAGCGCCTAAATGACCTTCTTTAGTAGCTACTATGTTTATAATAAACTCACGTAATTCTTGAGCTAATTCAGGTAACTGCTCTTGTTTTAAAAGACGTAAATCTTTTGGGTAGTTTATATGTTGAAGTAATTTTTGTTTCACTTAACAAAACTACGATATTTAATAATTGTATTTATTCTTCAATATTAAATATTATAGGTAAAATGTAGCTTACAGAAACCGCTTTTCCATCTTTTCTAGCAGGCATTAATTTTGGGAGCTTTTTTAAAACACGTTCGGCTTCTTTTTCTAATTCTGGATAATATGCTCTTGTTCGTTTAATAATTATATTACCAGTATTTGTGATTTCAAAATCTACATATATTTTTTGCTTTACTATTAACTCTAGACTATCAACTACTGTTTTCTTAAAATTGTTTTTAACAAATTGATTTAATTGAGATTGAAATTGCTTTTTATTTTCTTCTTTTGATAATTTTGAAGTAGTTTCTTTAAATTCAGGGTATTCATCTACAATGTATACTGGATAAAGTTCGGTAGGTGAATGTTCTTCAAGTATCATATCACCATCTACAGTAATTACTTTTCCTATAGTAATAATTTCTTTTTTAGGTTTTTGGTATTTAATTACGCTATCTATTCTTTTTGTAGATTCTATAAAACCCAAAACATCAACAACTTCATTTTTTTAGTATCTATTATTTCAATACTATCAATTTTTTGTGGTTTTTCATTTTTAGAATTACAACTAAATAACGATGTTCCCATTACAATTAAAATTACAAAAAAGAATGATTTGTAGACATTATGATTTTGCTGAATTAAACTTAACGGAATTCTAATATTTATAGAATCTAACTTTGTTTGGCTAATATGTCCGCAGATACTTTTGTCTTTTTTTTTAACTAAAAAATCTTGAATTTCTGACACATCCATTTTAGAAAAATCAACTACTGTTTTTGAACATGAGCTACAATAACGACCTTTGCCTTTTGGAGACATTGTTTCCCAGCCTTCGTGACATGGCTCTGGAATTTTAATAGAGAAATATTTTTTCATGGTTAAGAGCTTTTGTTATAATTATCAAAATTCTTGCCGAAGCGTATTATTTAATTTGAAATCGTATTTTTATAGAATGATAAAACCATACGACGATAAATACTTCATGCAAAAAGCATTACAAGAAGCCGAAGAAGCTTTTGAAAAAGGTGAAATTCCTGTTGGTGCTGTTATTGTAATTGAAGATAGAATAATTGCCAGAGCACATAACCTTACAGAGCTTTTAAACGATGTTACTGCACATGCAGAAATGCAAGCTATTACAGCAGCTGCTAATTTTTTAGGTGGCAAATATCTAAAAAACTGCACATTATATGTAACCTTAGAACCTTGCCAGATGTGTGCAGGTGCTTTGTATTGGAGTCAGATTTCTAAAATAGTTTATGCTGCTAGAGACGAGGATCGTGGTTGTATTAATTTAAAGACTAAGCTGCATCCTAAAACTAAAATTGAAGGAGGAATTCTTGAGGAAGAAGCTTCAAAACTAATGAAGCGTTTTTTTATAGAAAGAAGAAACCTAAACTAATACAGGTCATTGTGTAATGAGTAAGACTGAAAATAACAACTAAAATACCGTTATTCTTTTTTTCTGTTTTCTCGTTCACGCATTTTATCAAGATTTTCTTTATTTAATAAATAATCTCTAGGGTTTTTGTCTTTCCAACTATACCATGAAAATAAAGGGATTACAATAAAAAAGAAACCTAATACACCATAACCTATTAATTTTTGTGAATAAGAAACGTCTAAAGCATAACCAGAAGCTATTGAGGCTAAAGAAACAATAAAGAAAAACCAGATAATATATTTCATTTTATAATATGTTTTTATCTTAAAAATGGTGCATTCACTTTGGTGTTTGCTTAAATTTTATGGAATAGTTAAGCCATTGCAAAACTAATCAAATTTAAGATTAAGAAGAAGCATTAATTAATTGTCTTCTATAAGCTGTAAGTAGTTTTGATTTTGAAACGAAGCCAATATACTTTTCATTTTTTATTACCGGTAAATTCCATGCTCCAGAGTCTTGAAATTTTTGCATAACTATTTGCATAGAATCTTTTTCATAAATAATTTTATCTGGAGGATTATGCATTAAAGACTCAACCAAAGTCGAATTATAAAGCGATTGATCGAACATGATATCTCGCACATCATCAAGTAAAATAATTCCAGATAATTTACCGTCTTCGTCTACAACCGGAAATAAGTTTCTAGTCGATTTAGCAACACCTTCGTGAAGCATTTCTCCAAGTGTCATTTTTGGATGTAGTTTAGAAAAACGACTTTCGATTATAGATTCTAAAGTCATTAATGTTAAAACATTTTGGTCTTTATCATGAGTTAAAAGTTGTCCTTTTTCAGCAAGTTCTCTAGTGTAAATAGTGTAATCTATTGCACTTTTTTTAATGCTGAAAGAAATACCAACAGCAATCATTAATGGTATAAATAATTCGTAACCACCAGTAATCTCAGCAATTAAGAAAATAGCAGTTAATGGTGCATGTAAAACACCAGCAATTAATCCAGCCATACCAATTAAAGTAAAGTTGGTTTCGCTAACATTAAACCCTAAACCGATATTGTTTATCACTTTTGCAACTGCGTTGCCAAGAGCGCTTCCCATAACCATTGTTGGAATAAATATACCACCAACACCACCAGCAGCAAAAGTTGTGGTCATTGCAACGGCTTTAAAAACAGTAATGCCAATAAGAAGAGCAATAACCACCCAAATATTATCATTAAAAGCATCAAAAGGTGTTTTGCCTAAAGCCTGAATATGATTTCCTGCAAGTAAATTGTTTATAAAACCAAAACCTTCACCATACAAAGGTGGGATAAAATAAAGCATGATACCAATAGCTAAACCACCAATAATTAATCGCTGAAAAGGAGTCTTAAAGCGCTCGAAAAACTTAAGAATAGCAAAATACATTTTAGTAAAATAAATAGAAGCAAAGCCTGTTCCGATACCTAAAACTGCATAGAAGAGAATATCTTTTATCTGAAATTTATCTGAAAAATTAAAGTTAAATAATAAATCGTCTCCTAAAAAGAAATAAGAAGTAATTACAGATGAGACTGATGCTATAAGTAATGGTAATAAAGAAACAAAAGTTAAATCTAGACTAAAGACTTCTACAGCAAAAATAATAGCAGCAATTGGCGATTTAAAAATAGAAGAAATTGCTCCAGCTGCAGCGCAACCAATAAGTAATGTTCTTGTTTTTCTATTGATATGAAATAGTTTACCTAAGTTAGAGCTTATAGCAGCACCTGATGCTACTGCAGGACCAAGCAAACCAACCGACCCTCCAAAGCCAACAGTTAAAGGAGCAGCAATTAAAGGAAAGTAAATTTTTGAGCGTTTTAAAAACCCACTTTTTCGTGTAAGCGAAAATAGAATAGAAGGAATAGCATGTTCAATAGGTTTTTTACTTACATATTTCACAAATAAATACACTAATAATAAGCCAATTACAGGCAGTATAAAATACAACTGATTTTGAGAAAACACAATACCTTTAGCAAGAAGCGTTTCTATTGTAAACGTAATATTTTTAAGTGTCACTGCTGCTAATCCAGCTAATAAACCAACTAATGCACTTAGTATAAAGGTGAAGTTTTTTTCGGAAATGTGTTTGTATTTCCAAATTAAAAAGCGTTTTAGAAGTGTTCTTTTTGGCATGATTGGTTACTTATATCAAAGTAACAAAAAATCCTGCAAGAAGCAGGATTTTAATATTAAAAGTATTTAGAGATTTTCAATTTTAAATTTGAGGTCTGTTAAATCTTGAGGATAAATTTGTCTCAAGGTCTCTACGTAGGCGCGCTTGTTATTATAACCTTCGTTAAAATCGTCTATGGCTTCATTTATTGTTTCTAAAGCTTTTTTGTTTTTGCCTTCAGCTATAAAAATTTGTGATTTATAATATTTAGCATCTGCGCTGAGGTTACGAGAGTATTCTAATTGTTTGTCGAGATTTAAAAGTGCCTTTTCATAATTACCTGCCTCAAAATAAGCAATGCCATTATATAGGAATGCTGTAATGTCAACGTAATCTTCACCAAATTCTTTGGTTTCTTTAGCGATGTGTTTTTCAAAATAAGCGTTAGAGTTTTTAAAATCGTTTAAACCTAAATAAGCAATACCTCTCCAATAATCTACACTGTGTCCTTGTGGAGCATCTATAAAATCTGGTGTTAATACATCACTAGCATCAAAATCTGCGATTGCTTTTTTATAATCTCTATAAAACCATAAATAAAGATAGCCACGCCATGGAATTCTAGTTACAGAATCGAGTTCTACTGCTTTATTGTATTGTGGTAACCATTTGTGAGGTAAGCCTCTTTTTAAGTCGGCAACAGATAGCTCATAAACACCAGGTTCGTAAGTTGGATCTATTGCAACAGCCTCTGCAATGCCATTTTGAAATGCAGTAGAGCCTTGCCTAAATTGAATTGCAGCTTTATAAGTTTCTTCTGCAAGTGTTATTTTTTCAGAAGCGTTTAAGCTAGCGTCATTTCTGCAAGAAAAAATCACTAGTAAGCAACATAAACTAAGGTATGATTTGAGTGATTTTTCCATTTTCTATTCTGTATGAGATGTAATTGTAATAATTGTATGGCTTATTATTTTTTGGATATTTTAAAATATTCCAGTGTTTTGAGTTTGAAGTAAAGGTTAGTAATTCATCTACTAAATCTTTATTAAGAGGTGTTTCCTCTAGGTCTAAATTCATTTCAATAATTTCAAACCATCCAGCATTACCTTCGCAATTCACTAAAAATCGAAAGTTTAAATACCCAGAATCATTATAATTATTAGTATTGAATTGACTAAATAATTGATCTCTATAATGTTTTTTGTTAATGTTGTATCCTTCTAATGCAGAACCATTGTAAGTTCTTTGTATAAAACCATCTTCACAAAGTTCATATTTATCTTTAAGTAGCGCTTTATCTTGGTCTATATAGCCAATGTAGTTTTGGTAAGGTTTGTTTTCTGTATTGTGAGCTTCTGTGTAATAGTAATAGCCGTAACCAATAATTCCGGCTATGGCTATAATAATTATTAAGAGTACTATTCCAATAATTTTAAAGACTTTCTTTCGTTTCATAAATCTAATCTAACAAAAAAATCCTGCAAAAAGCAGGATTGATTTATAAACGGTTAACTTGAAGGTATAAACTACAAATCAAGCTTTAAACTTAATTCTTTTAACTGTGCTGCGTCAATTGGGGCAGGAGCATCTATCATTACATCGCGACCAGAATTGTTTTTCGGGAAGGCAATAAAATCTCTAATTGTTTCTTGTCCGCCTAAAATAGCAACTAATCTATCTAAACCAAAGGCAAGTCCACCATGTGGAGGTGCACCATATTCGAAAGCATCCATTAAGAAACCAAACTGTGCTTTTGCATCTTCATCGCTAAAACCTAAGTGTTTTAACATGATTGCCTGTGTAGCTTTATCGTGTATTCTTATAGAACCACCACCAATTTCGTTTCCGTTTAATACTAAATCGTAAGCATTAGCTTTAACATCTCCAGGATTAGTGTCTAATAATTCTATTTGACCTGGTTTTGGAGAAGTAAACGGATGGTGCATTGCATGATAATGACCAGTTTCTTCGTCTAATTCTAATAATGGAAAATCAATTACCCATAGTGGAGCAAATACTTTTGGATCGCGTAAGCCTAAACGTGTTGCTAATTCCATACGTAAAGCGCTTAACTGCGCACGTACTTTGTTAGTTTCTCCAGATAGTACACAAACTAAATCGCCTGCTTTTGCGCCTGTAATTTTAGCCCATTTTTCTAAATCGTCTTGATCGTAGAATTTATCTACCGAAGATTTAAATGTCCCATCGTCATTGCAACGAGAATAAATCATACCTAAAGCACCAACTTGAGGGCGCTTTACCCAGTCGATTAATTTATCAATTTCTTTTCTTGTGTAAGCGTTTCCTCCAGGAACTGCAATACCAACAACTAATTCTGCAGTGTTAAAAACACCAAATTCTTTATGTTGTGCAACTTCGTTTAATTCCCCAAACTCCATTCCAAATCTAATATCTGGCTTGTCGTTTCCGTATAAACGCATCGCATCATCGTACAACATTCTTGGGAATTTATCGATTTCAACACCATTTACTTCTTTTAGTAAGTGACGTGTTAATCCTTCAAAAACATTTAAAATATCTTCTTGCTCAACAAACGCCATTTCACAATCAATTTGTGTAAATTCTGGTTGTCTGTCTGCACGTAAATCTTCATCTCTAAAACATTTTACAATCTGGAAATATTTATCCATACCACCAACCATAAGCAATTGCTTAAAAGTTTGAGGCGATTGTGGTAGTGCGTAAAATTCACCTTCATTCATACGAGAAGGCACAACAAAATCACGAGCTCCTTCTGGAGTAGATTTAATTAAATAAGGAGTTTCAACTTCTATAAAGTCTTGGTTTGACAAAAAGTTTCTAACCTCTTGTGTTACTTTGGCTCTAAAAATTAAGTTGTTTTTTACAGGGTTACGTCTTATGTCTAAATAGCGATATTTCATTCTAATATCTTCTCCTCCATCTGTTTTGTCTTCAATAGTAAAAGGAGGAAGAAGCGCTTCGTTTAAGATATTTAATTCTGAAACTAAAATCTCAATATCACCAGTTGGCATACTTGGATTTTTTGAAGCACGCTCTATTACAGTTCCTTTTACTTGGACAACGAATTCACGACCTAGTTTCTGTGCTTTTTCAAGCATGTCTTTAGAGGTTCTCTCTTCGTCGAAAACAAGTTGAGTAATACCGTAACGGTCGCGTAAATCTACCCAAACAATAAAACCTTTGTCTCTTGATTTTTGAACCCAACCAGATAAGGTGATTTCTGAATTTATATGTTTTGCAGTTAACTCACCGCAATTATGACTTCTGTACATGGAATTTTATTTTAAAATGCAAATTTAACATTTATATATTTGACTTTAATTGATGATTCAAAACTTATTATTTTACAATAATAGGTTTGATTTGTTGTTATTTTCTTATTTTTAATTTATTAAAAAACATTAATACTTAGATATTTAACAGTTTTATTGTGTTTTTACTAATTAATTTAAACTATAGATTATGAAAAAAAATCTCTTTATGATGCTGTTCCTATTCTTGGGAGTATCACATCTTATTAATGCGCAACAAGTAACAGGGAAAGTTTCTGATGATTCAGGGCAAATACCAGGAGCTTCGGTTGTAGTAAAAGGAACAACTAATGGAGTAACCACAGATTTTGATGGCAATTATTCCATTGATGCAAATAATGGAGATGTGTTAGTTTTTTCCTACGTTGGCTACAATCTACAAGAAATTACAGTTAATAGTAGTGTTGTAAATGTAACTCTACTGCCTGGTGTATCATTAGATGAAATTGTTTTGGTTGGAAATAGGGCTAAACCAAGAACTATTTTAGATTCTCCTGTACCTATCGATAATATAGGTGTTGCAGAACTAAAAAAAACAGGGCAACCTACTGTAGATAAGATGTTAACTTATAAAGTGCCATCTTTTAACTCTACAACTCAATCTATTTCTGACGGAACAGCACATTTTGATCCTGCAGATTTGAGAGGATTAGGACCAAGTAGAACACTTGTGTTGGTAAATGGTAAACGTAAAAATCAAAGTGCATTAGTATATATTAACGATACTCCTGGTAAAGGAGAAGTTGGTGTTGATTTAAAAAGTGTACCAGCAGCAGCTATTGAACGTATTGAGGTTTTGAGAGATGGAGCTTCTGCTCAATATGGCTCAGATGCTATAGCAGGAGTAATAAACATGGTCTTAAAAAAAGATGTTGAGTTTACTACAGTTAGTGCAAAAGCAGGAGTAACTACAGAAGGAGATGGTTTTAATTTTGGTGCAGATTTAAATACATCGATAAACCTTGGGGAAGAAGGAGGTTATTTAAATTTTACTTTAGGATATTATGAACAAGAACAAACAAATCGCGCAGGAACACCTGGGAAAGATGATTTATTTGGAGTTGCAGCAGACGACCCTACATATGGTTCATGGTTGACAGAAAATCCTGATTTAGGAATGACGGTTGGCCAACCAGAATTAAAAATAATGGATATTTTTGTAAATGCAGGAGCTCCAATTGGTACTAAAGGAGCAGAGTTTTATACATTTGGAGGGCTAACGCATAGAACAGGAAAGAGTTTTGCGTTGTACCGTACACCTTATTGGGTTCAAGATCCTCATAATCTATTACATGATGCAGGAACGGAATATCAAGGTTTTCAACCAACATTTGAAACTGATATTGTAGATAATAATATAACTGCAGGATTTAAGTGGGATTTATTTGGCTTTAATGTTGATTTAAGTGGTACTTATGGAAGAAATGGAGTAGACTACGAAGTTAATAATACCTTGAATGTAGATTTAGGTGCTAGAAGCCCAACATCTTTTGATGTTGGTGCATACACATTTAGTAATACACTGGCTAATTTAGACTTAAGCAAAGAAATTGGAGCGTTTGTAGTTTCTTTTGGTGCAGAAGTAAAAGGTGAACGTTTTACAGCCAAAGCAGGTGATGCAGCATCTTATTATAATCCAACAGGATCGGGAGGAGCACAATCTTTTCCAGGTTTGCAGCCTAGTAATGCTGTAAAAGCTACTAGAGATAATTATGGAGTTTATGGAGCTATTGACTGGGAACCAACTGAAAATATTTTAATTGGTGGTGCTGTTCGTTATGAGGATTTTAGTGATTTTGGAGATAATACCTCATGGAAATTAAACGGGCGTTACTCTTTAGGAGATAAAGGAGCAATTAGAGCTTCTTATGGTACAGGATTTAGAGCGCCTTCGTTACATCAAATTTATTTAAGTAATGTGCAAACGTTAGTTTCTGGTGGTACAATTTCTAATCAAGGAACTTTTAATAATGTAGATCCAATAATTAGAGATGGTTTAGGTGTCCCGCAATTAACAGCAGAAACTGCAAAAAATATTTCTGCAGGAATAACATACAAGCCTTTAAGGAATTTATCATTATCTCTAGATTTCTACAATGTAAAAGTAGATAATCGTGTTTTGTTTACTAATGAAATAGGTTATGATGGTGATGATGGAACAACTAACCCAGTAGAGCAGATACTAATTGATAACTCTATAACAAGCTTAAAATTCTTTGTTAATGCAGTAAGCACTAATACTACAGGTGTAGATTTGGTTGCTAATTATAGAAATATTGAATTAGGTAAAGGTAAATTAACAGCTACATTAGCAGCGAATTTTAATAATACAGAAATAGATGGTAAGATTGATACACCAACTTTACTTGATGAAAATGGGTATGATATTTTTAATAGAAAAGAACAATCAAGAATTCTTTCTTCTAGACCAAAAACAAAAGCATTATTAGGATTTGATTATGAATTAAACAAATGGAGTTTTGCCTTAAATAACACCTATTTTGGGGAAGTGACTTGGCAACATGCTACAGATGTAGATAAAGATCAAACATTTTCAGGAAAAATTATTACAGATTTAAATTTTGGATATGAATTTAGTAATCGGCTTTCTGCATCACTTTCAGTAAGTAATTTGTTAGATGTATATCCAGATGAAATTGAAACTGGTGGAGATGTTGTAACCGATCTTGGAGGCCGATTTAAATATCCTTGGGAAGTTAGTCAATTTGGTACTAATGGAACAACAATTAGTGGAGGCTTAACTTTTAAATTCTAACTTTTATTAGGTTAGCTTTTTAAATAGATTTTAATAAAAACAAAAAAACCAGAGAAGTTAGCTTCTCTGGTCTTTTTGTTATAGGTAACTTACTGTCTATTTTATTCTGTTAACTCTATCGTTTCTTCTTTTTTTTCTTCAGAAGAAAACCGGTCTCTTAACCACATTTTTAATTTCATCGATAAGAAAAATAATATTGGTACTACAATTAAAGTTAAAAATGTAGCAATAAATAAACCATAGATTACTGTCCAAGCTAGTGGTCCCCAAAAAACAACATTATCTCCTCCCATATAAATGTTAGGATCAAAATCCGCAAATAGTGTAAAGAAGTTAATGTTTAGACCAATTGCTAACGGAATTAAACCAAAAATCGTGGTAATTGCAGTTAGTAAAACGGGTCTTAAACGTGCTTTACCTGCTGTTACAATGCTTTCAAAAAGATCTTGACTAGATAAGTAATCTTCTTTTTCTAAATCTAGTTCTGCTTTTTTTCTATCTATAAGAAGTTGCGCATAATCTAAAAGTACCACACCATTATTTACCACAATTCCGGCTAGCGATATAATACCAACCATAGTCATCATGATAACAAATGCGCTTCCCGAAATGACAATACCACCAAAGACACCAATAAAACTAAGAAAAATAGCAATCATGATAATTGTTGGTTTTGAAACCGAATTAAATTGGAATATTAATATAAAAAAGATTAATCCCAATCCAGTAAAAAAGGCACCAACTAAAAAGAGCATTTGTTTGTTTTGTTCTTCAATTTGACCTGTGTAATCAATTTTTATTCCGCTAGGTAAGCCTTCATAAGCTTTCATCTCGTTTTGAATTTGACCTACAATGGCTGCAGCATCTGTAAAACCTGGAGATAATGCAGAATAAACAGTTACAACACGCTTGGTGTCCTTATGCTTTATAGCACTAAAACCTGAGTTGTTTTCATATTTAGTAACAGCAGAAACAGGAACACTTTTTATTTGGCCTGTATTGTCTCTAAACGTAATGTTTTGATTAAATAAAGCGCTTTTATTATATCTATTTTCTTCATTAAAACGAACATAAATATCAAAATCATCTCCATCTTCTTTATAAACACCAGCTTTAGATCCAAAGATAGAATTACGTAACTGTTGCCCAACTTGAGCAGCGCTAATACCTAATTCGCCTGCTTTTTCTCTATCGATGGTAACACGCATTGTTGGCTTGTCTTTATTAACGTCTATTTTAAGTTCATCAATACCAGCAACGTTTTTTGTATTAATAAACTCACGCATATTTTCTGCGACAGCAATAAGTTCATTATAATCATCACCTTCAATCTCTATATTAATTGGAGCACCAGCAGGAGGTCCATCGGCATTTTTTTCTACCGAAATTAAAACACCAGGATAAATACCAACTAATGCAGCTTGTACTTTTTGGCGTAATAACTCACTATCTTCTCCACGTCTAAATTTATACTCACGCATAGAGGCAGTAATCTTTCCTTTATGTGGCATTTCTGCGGCAGATCCACCGTCTGTTTGAGGATTTCCTGCGCCTTCACCAACTTGTGATACTGTACTTTCTACTAAAAAGTTTTTACCAGCATACATGTATTGATCTTGGTTAAGAACTGTATATACACGTTTTTCAATTTCTTTAGTTATCGCATTTGTTTTTTCGATAGCAGTACCTTGAGGGTATTCTATATAAACAATAATTTGATTTGGTTTGTTGTCTGGAAAAAACTCAACTTTTGTTCTTTGCGTAGATAACGAAATACCAAAAGCAATAAAAGAAGCTATTAATAATAAAAATGTACCAATACTTAAAATATAGGGTCTCCAACCTGAAAGTGCACCACGTAATTGACGCTCGTACCAGTTTTCTAAATTTACTAAAGCTTTATTTTGAAAGCTATTTGCCCATTTCCTGATAAAGAAACGATAAGCCCAAAGCATAACAGCTGTAAAAATCATTATAGTTCCTAAGCCTTTATAAGCGCCTCCAAATAGAAGGATAAGTACACCAAAAATAGCAACTATTATTGTTGTTCTAATAATTTGCTTTAAAGGCATGTCTTTGTCTTCTGTAGTCATGAACCGAGACACTAACACAGAATTAAAAAATATAGCAACAAATAATGAAGAGCCTAAAACAACAGATAGTGTAATCGGTAAAATTTTCATAAACTCTCCCATAATTCCTGGCCAAAAGGCTAAAGGTGTAAATGCAGCAACAGTTGTAGCTGTAGATATAATAATAGGGAAAGCTATTTCGCTAATCCCTTTTTTTGCAGCATCAACTCTACTCATACCTTCGTCTTCCATTAAACGGTATACGTTTTCAACAACTACAATACCATTATCCACAAGCATTCCAAGTCCCATAATAAGACCAAAAAGTACCATTGTATTTAAACTTTGTCCAAGTAATTCTAATATCATAAGTGACATGAACATGGACATTGGAATTGCAAAACCAACAAACAAGGCGTTTTTAAACCCTAGAAAGAACATTAAAACGGTTACTACTAGTATAACTCCAAAAATAATATTGTTTACTAAGTCGTCTACTTGACCAATGGTTACAGACGATTGATCGTTAGTTACAGTCACAGATAAATCTTTTGGAAACACATTGTCTATTGCATTTTTTACGATAATTTGAATTTGCTCTGCAGCAGCAACCATGTTTTTACCAGCACGCTTTTTAACGTCTAGCATAACTACAGGTTCTCCATACTCTCTTGCAAATGTTGTTTTGTCTTCTTCTTTAAAACTTACAGTCGCAATATCTTTTAAATAAATAGATTTTCCTTTTTCAGATTTAACGACAAAGTTTTCTAATTCTGAAGGTTTTTCAATTTCTCCTAAAATTCTAATAGTACGTCTTTGTCCACTGGCTTTTAAATTTCCTGCAGACATGGTTAAATTTCCATTATTAATGGCTCCAGTTATGTCGTTAAAAGTAACTTGTGCAGCCATCATTTTATAGATGTCTACTGCAACTTCAACCTCTTTGTCTTGTGCACCACGTATATCTGCCTTTTTAATTTCCGGTAAATCTTCAATTTCATCTTGAAGATATTCTGCAAATTCTTTTAATTTTTGAATTGGATAATCTCCAGAAATATTAATGTTTAGAATTGGCATTTCTTCAGAAAGACTTAACTCAAAAACATCAGGTTCTACTTTTGCTCCATTAAAACTTGGCCAATCTTCACTAGACGTTTCGGTGTCTATTTCGTCTTTAACCTTTTGTTTAGCTTGATCTACGGTAATCCCTTCGTCAAACTCAACAATTAACATTGAATAATCTTCTTGAGATGTTGAAGTAATTTCTACCACATTACTTACCGTTTTTAGCTTGTCTTCTAAAGGGTCTGTAATTAATTTTTCAATGTCTTCTGCTGTGTTTCCGGGATAAATAGAGCTAACATAAATCTTGGTTTCGTTTACTTCTGGGAAATTTTCTCTTGGCATACTAAAAAATGCAGAAATACCTAAATAAAAGATAACTGCAATAAGTACATACATTGTGGTTTTATTGTTAATTGCCCACGATGATAAACCAAATTCTTTATCGACTTGTTTTTTCTTTTTAGTCATTGTTTTTTGGTTTAGTAGTTTATTACTTTAACTGTTTGGCCATCTTTAACACTACGTGCTCCTTCTTTAATAAGTTCTGCGCCAGTTTCGATGTTTTCTAAAACCTCGATAACATCACCTTGAGTTCTTCCTGTTTTAATAATGATTTTACTTACAACACCTTCATCATTATCTTTTTTATCTTTTACAACATAAACGTATTGTTCTCCTTCTGCGTTTTCAGAAATAATACTTTGCGGAACAAGTATTGCTTTTTCGTTTGTATAATCGTTAATTTTAAGCCTAGCTGTTAAGTTTGGCTTAATGCTTCTGTCTTTATTTGGTACTCCAATTTCTACTCTAAAAGTTCTATTTGCAGGATTAATTACTGCTCCAGCCTGACGAATTTTTGTATCTATACTTTTGCCTAAAACAGGAAATTCTACATTAACATTTTTACCTTTTATTACATTAGAAACATAACTTTCTGGCACATCTGTTTCAATATACATATCGTCTAAGTTTACAATTTGCATAAGTGGTGTTTGTCCTGCACCAACAACACTTCCTTTTTCTGTAATAACATCGTCAATAGTTCCACTAAATGGTGCCCTTACTGTTGTTTTGTTTATTTGTTGTTGTAATTGGTTAATTGCTTCTTGTTGAGATTCGTAAGAAGATTTAGCTTGTAAATATTGAATTTCGCTACCAATTTTTTGATTCCAAAGACGTTGTTGGCGCTCAAAAGTTGTTTTTGCTAAGTTAGATTGGATTCTAAATTGTGCTAGTTGTTGACTTAAACCACCATCATCAATTTTTGCTAAAATTTGTCCTTTAGAAACGTGCTGTCCTTCTTTAACATATACGTTTGTTAGGATGCCATTAAATTCTGGTGTAATAATTAATAGGTTTTTAGTTGTTACGTTTCCTTGTAATTCTAAAACGTGATTAAAAACCTCCGCTTTTGCAGTAAAAGTGGTGATTAAAGGAATATTTTGTGTCGTGTCTAATGTTTTAATTCTGTCGTCTAATAACTTTATTTTAGAGTGAACTACATCTTGTTCTGCTACTAATTCTGCTCTTTTTGTACGAATACCTTCTAGGTTATTAGTTTCTAAAACGTTTTCGACTGTGTTTTTTTTATCTCCTCCACAAGAAGATAATAGGAGTGTTACGATTAATAGTGAATATATATATTTCATTTTGATAGTGTTTTTTCGGTTGGATTATTTTTGTGATATGTTATTTAGAACAGTTTCTAACTCCGCTTTTTTGTTAATTACATCTAACATAGTTTGTAATAATTGGTTCTGCGCTGTATATAATTGTGTTTGCGCTTGACGTAACTCGAAACTAGAACCGATACCTTCAAAAAATTTGGTTTGATTCTTTTTTTCAATACGTTCTGCTAACCTTAAATTATCTTTTTTATTATCGTACTCTTCTATTGCAAATTGATATTCGCTTTTTGCTGAAGCTATTTTAAGTTTTAGCTGTTGTTCGGTTTCTTTTAAATTATTTTCAGCAATGTTTAAATTTATTTTCGCACGTTGTGTTCTTGCGCTTTGTAAGCCTACACCAAAAATAGGAATGGTAATTCTAGCTCCAAAATTTGCGGTTCCAACCCATTGTTGGTTGTTATTTAAAAAAGTGAATTTTTGGCTATTCCCTAAATAACCACCACTAATAAAAGCTCCAACAGTTGGTAAAGCTTTGCTTTTTTCAAGTTTGACTAAGAGTTCTTTAGAACGTTTATCGTTATCAGCAATTTTAAAGTCTATTGTGTTTTTAACATCATCACTAATTTCGAATAAAGTGATAGTGATGTTTTGTGCTGCTAAAGTATCTAAACTATCGCTTGTAATAATTACATCGTTAATGTCTTTTCCAAGAGTAATATTCAACATTTTATTTCCAATACCTTGAAGTCTTATAACATTATTAAGATTACTTTTTACACCAGAAAGCGTTATTTTAATTTGCTCAACACTTTCTTCTTCTTCTAAACCATTTTCGAAAATCTTAGTGATGTCATTCAAGTTTTTTTTAAGAATACTTATGTTTTTTTTTAAAATAGAGATACTTTCTTTTGTAAGTAAAACGTTTCCATATGCATTAATTACTGCTTTTCTTATTTCAAGATCTGTTTTTTCTTTACTATTTCTAGAAATCTCTAAAAACACTTTAGATGCTTGAAGTCCAACTAAATAAGAGCCGTCAAAAATTAATTGATTTACTGTTACGTTTGCATTTACAGATTGTTTAGCACCAAAATCTATAATGCCATCGTCTCCAAAATCTACTGGTTCTTTAAACTGTTGTTTAATATTATTAATATAATCGATTGTTGCTCCCATTTGTGGTAAGCCATTTGCAATCGTTTCCCATTGTTGAGCTTTTGCAGAATCAATATTTAAAGTAGCATTTTTAGATTCTCGATTGTTTTCTAAGGCATAATCAATAGCTTCTTGTAAAGAAAACGAGGTTTTGGTTTCTTGACCGTATGCAATTGTGCTAATTATAAAACTAAATAATATGAGTATTTTTCTCATTAGTTAAGATTGGTTTGTGTTAATAAATTTATTCAGTGTTTGCAGTCCTTTATCACTGCAAATAGCTCTTAAATGGTATTCTAAGTAGCTTTCCATTAGATAATCCATTGTAAATAATGTTGAAGGAAAAATGTGGTCGTCTTTAATACCAGACATACCATTAAAGTACATTCTAGAAATAAAATCTACGTCAATGTTTTCTCTAAATAAGTTGGTGTCAACACCTTTTTGTATGCTTTCTTTTACAGAAACATGCATTTTTTCAAATTGTTTAATTTGAAGCTGTTGGTGTATTTGAGGATAATATTTTTTTAATTGATGTTGAGGAGATGTTTTCTCATTTTTTAGATAATTCATCACAAACATTTTAATGTCGTATAATTCTTCAATAGGATTCTCTGATGCATTACAAATGCAATCAATACCACCACAAATGTTTTCAAACATATGTAATGTAGTTGCTTCTACTAGTTTTGTCTTATTATCGAAATGCTGATAAATTGTTTTTTTAGATATGCCTAATTCATTAGCGATATCATCCATTGTAACACTTTTAAAGCCAAGTGTTAGAAACAATTCTGCGGATTTATGTATAATTTTTTCTCTCATAATTTGGTGCAAATATACAATTGGAAACTTTAAAAACAATAAAAGTTTCCAAAGTTTTAGTAATTTTTTAACATAGATTTTTTATTGATTGAATTTATTTAGCTTTTTACATTATTTTTGCGCCATGCAAAACACTCAAGATTACCAAGGCGCATTTTTAGACTATTTAGAAACGTTTTCTAAGGTTAGAGAGCCTAAAAATTTATACGAGCCTATTAGTTATATTTTAAAACTAGGAGGTAAGCGTTTGCGTCCAGTTTTAACATTAATGAGTGCTGAGATTTTTAATTGCGATTATAAAAAAGCTATGAATGCTGCTTTAAGTATAGAGGTATTTCATAATTTTTCGCTGGTTCACGATGATATTATGGACGCAGCACCTCTTAGAAGAGGGCAGCAAACTGTACATGAAAAATGGGACTCTAATACTGGTATCTTATCTGGAGATGCTATGCTTATTATGGCTTACCAATTATTCGAGAATTACGAACCAGAAACATTTCAAGCGTTAGCAAAACTGTTTAGTAAAACAGCTTTAGAGGTTTGCGAAGGGCAGCAATACGATGTGGATTTCGAAACTCGCGAAGATGTTACCATTCCAGAGTATCTAAAAATGATTGAATACAAAACAGCAGTTTTAGTTGGTGCTGCCATGAAAATGGGTGCTATTGTAGCAAATGCGTCAGAGAATGATCAAGATGGTATTTATGAGTTTGGTCGTTTGTTAGGTATTGCCTTTCAATTACAAGACGATTATTTAGATGCTTTTGGCAATCCAGAAACTTTTGGAAAGCAAGTTGGTGGAGATATAATTGAAAATAAGAAGACCTATTTATACTTAAAAGCTTTAGCGTTTTTAAATGCTTCTGAAGCGAGACAGTTAGAGCAATTATTCACTGTTAGTTTGGAAGATAATTTTGAAAAAATTGAAACTGTAAAACAGTTTTTTGTTAAGAGTGGTTCTGCGGAAGCAACCCAAAAGGAAATTGAAAATTATACTAATAAGGCGTTTACGGTTTTAGAAACATTGAATATTTCTGAAGATAAAAAAGCACTTTTAAAAGATTTTGGAAATTCGTTGATGACGCGAAAAGTATAATTTTATAATTCTTACAAAGACATAAAGGCTATAAAACGAAACAAAATTAAAAATAGATTCATGCCTTCTTAGAAATGACAAAGATGAAACTACCAACAACATTTCAAGATTTAATTGAAGAAGCAAATCAATTAGATTTATATAAGAAATTAATTCTTCAACTGAATAAGGATTTTTTGTACGCTAATATCGATCTGGATTTCGATGAAGATATTTTGCCAACAAGTTTAAAATTATTGCTACACGAAACCGTTTATAAGCTTATTCAAGAAAAATTTGCAGAGTATTTAAACCTTCTTTATATTATTGATGTTTCAGAGGATGTTATTAAAAGTTTAGATGGTAGCGATACTTTAATTCTTGCAGAGCAAGTTTTATTTTTAATATTGAAAAGAGAATGGCAGAAGGTTTGGTTTAGGAATGAGTATTCTTAATACTATTTTTAGTTAATTACATTTTTGTTTCAAATTCTAGTATTTCAAATAAAAAAAATCATCAATTAGAATGCTTTAAAGATTGCTCTAATTGATGATTTTTAAAAGTAGTCTTATTTTAAAACAAAAGATATATTCATATAAAAATTACGCCCTTGTCTTGGGATATTATTCCAGTCTGCATAAGTAGAATAATTAGCATCTAACACATTTTCTACACCATATTTTAAAATCCATTTATTGTTATTTGTGTAAAACATGTTTCCTAAATTTAGGTTTACAATCCCATAAGTAGAGGTTTCATCTTCGCCATAGAAACTACTGTATTGGCTTTGGTTGCCATTGCCTTCTAATTGTAAACTTGCATTAAATTTTGAGGTATTATAGCTCGCTTCTGCCAAATAAGAGAAAGGTTTAATATGTTGTAAGTTTTCGTTATTACTACCTTTGCCGTAGTTGTATCCAAGTGTTGCATTAATAGAAAATGATTTAGAAAATTTGTAAGATGAATTTACATAAGTATCAAAAATAGTAGCATTAGGTAAAGCGTTGTATATTCTAACACCATTTGCTCCAATAGTCATTTGGCTTAAAGAAGGATCTATATTTCCAACAATATAATCCATAATATAAAAGTAAGAGGCTTCAATACCTACATGAAATTTATCTGTATGATAATTAGCTTTAGCATTGGCTTCTACTGCTTTTTCGTTTTTTAATGTTGGGTTTCCTATATAATCGTAATTATCGAAACTATTATATAAGAAAAAACCATAACCTTCGCTAACAGATGGTGCACGCTCTCCATAACCTACACCAAAACTATAATCGTAATCCTTTTTTTTGTAGTTATAAGATGTTGCAATACTTGTTAAAAACCGTGTTTTTGTATCTTCCAAATTAGGATAAAAAATGTGTAAACTTTCGAGACCTACTTGTTCTGCAATTTTGTTTTTATGAAAACCAAAGCGTAAAGAAGTGCTAATGGTTTCGTTATCGCTAAAGCGGAAATTATCTTTTGCAAAAACACCTGTATATAGCGTTCTAATATCTGGCCAAGTGTACATAAACATTGCTGGTTGGTTGGTGTCGTTTGGATACATTGTCATTTCTGCAAGAGACCGATTATAAAACCCATTTACATTTAACTGCAACTTATGCTTATTAACGTTTTTTGTTGCTTTACTATAAAAACCATAAGTGTCACTCCAGCCAGGCATATCCATTCTAATTGGAACATCTGGGCGTTTAGAGTCGTCCATAATATGTGTAATGGTATTAAAATAAAGTTTTGTTTCTAGGTTCTGTATAAACGTAGAATCGTTATTGTAATTATGAGTTGCTGAGGTAATTAAAGCTTTAGCTAAAGAGACATCCATAGGTAATGCTGGATAACCAACATCTGTAGCTTTATCGTAAATAATATTAGCATCTATAGATTGGTTTTCTGATAGTTTATAACCTGTTTTTAATGAGATATTATATTTCTGAAATTGGGAGTACAACACTTCTTTGTTGTTTCCTGCATCGTAATTATCTGATTTACGAAAAATCCCATCTGCATTAATATAAAACCGATTACCAGAATATTCTAAGTCCAGACCAGTGGTTTTATAATTCCCATTGGTTTCGTAGCCAAGATCTAAACTTGTTTTTAATCCAGTTTCATTAAATTTTGAACTGGGTAGTTTTAAATCAATTCCACCACCAAGGCAATGTCCGTTTTCTGTTCCAGATTGTCCAGAGCCAATGGTTACTTTTTCTAAATTAGAAACATCTACATAAGAGGTAATTGGGTCCATTTTATCTGTACAAGCACCAAAAATTTGCATGCCATCAATAGTAACATTTAAGCGATCGCTATTCATGTTATTTATTGTTGGTTCCCAAGCGTAGTTACCACGTTTTATCATGGTTATATTATTGGCTTTTTCTAAGTAATTGTCTATGCTCGATAATGTTTTTTCTTGTCGATAATTGCTAAGTTTACGTGTGCCAAATAAAATAACTTCTTCTAATTGAGTAGTATCCTTTTTAATTTTAATCTGTTCTTCTTGAGCAAAAAGGAATCCGCTAAAAAGAAGGCATATTGTGAGTATGATGAAGTTTTTCATCTTAATAAATTTTAGTGTTTTAAAATGCGAGTAAGTATGTTGTTATTAAGCGTAACCAATTAAAATATTTTGGCTACGCTTTTTATAAACAAAAGCGTGTTTGTTTAGAATTCTAATTCTAAATAGAACGAACTTTGTGAGTTTGTTTCAGAGATATCTTCACCTTTTAAAACATCATTTTCAGCATTAAATAGTTTTAAGTTTAAAACCCAATAACCAGTCATGGTTAAAGATAAATTACCGTGATACATAGTATCTGCTGTGTTATAAGTTAAATCTGTGTTATTAGGAGAGCTGTGATTTCCCATTCCTGGCATTCTAGGATCTAATGCAATAGTGTAATTTTCTACACTAGGAAAAGACATCATATTTTCCATTTTAAAAACACCAGCCATAATATTGTTAATTCCAATTATTGGATTATTAGGTTCTATAAGTGCTACAACATAACGACTATCGTCACTACCCATAAAACTAGTTACGTTTTGTTTGGCGCTTTGCATTACTGTAATACTGTCTGTAGCTGTATAATCTACATTATCTATTGAGTAATCTACGCTTAAAGACCAACCAGAACTGTCTAGTGATGTCATTTGATATATTAAATAGCCATTATAAACAGTGTCTTTTCCTGGTGCTTTTGTAATTACAGATTTTGGGCAAGAGTGTTGCATTGTTGGCATTTGCATTATCGGCATCCAGGAAACACTTGCGTTTTCTATGTAGTTATTTGTTGTATTGTCTTTTATGCGAATGCTAATATTGTTATAACCTGTGTAAAAAGTGCCAGAATTATTAAAGAGCTCTATAGTATGTGTACTGTTGGTTAATTCTTTTATTTTTAAAAGGCCTTCAACTTCATTAACGATTCCTGTATCGTTATCATCTTCATCGGTAGAACATGAGGTCGCAAATAATGTAAAAAGGAGGATAGGTAATATGTGTTTTAGTTTCATTTTAATACTATTTAAGTTTTGTTTTTTGATATAATTGTCCTGTTTGAAGCTGTTTTGCTTCAAAAAAGGAAAGTTTGCTCTTTCGAGCATCTAAAAAAATCTAACTTAAATTTGGTGGAGGCGTATCGATATCATAAAACTTTGAAATTGGTAGTTTTAATCTAAAATCGATGTTGTTTTGTAATAGTGAAATTTCTAAATTATTTTTTGGACTAAAAGCGGTTGTTTCAGCAGTAATAAAAACATCTAAACTTGTTTTGTTGGCAGCAGGTAATGGTGCGTCAGAATTAGAATTCGTATTACTTTGTGCGAGTTCTTTTTTTAATTGGCATTTTCCATTACAACCTTTTTGTGCTTCTTTTTGAATACAAAGTGTTTTGGCTATAAAGTCTTGGTTAATCACGAAATTGGTTATAATTACAACATTACTAATGCTATTCGTTAATAAAACGAACGTTAGAAATAATGCAGTGGTTTTATATATAACCTTTAATATCATAGTACTAAATTAGACCTATTTTATCTTGAATAAGATGACATTTGTTAGCTTATTTTAATTTTTAAAGTATTTAAAATAAGTTGCAGTAAGCTGCTGCAAAGTTGTTATTTTTTTTTCAAATACAGAAGGATTTTTTACATCTTTTAAATCACCTATTTCTTCTAAAATGGGTACAAGCACGACGTGAAGTTGATCGTGTGCTTCACCTGTCATATCGCAACTTTTAATAATGTAACTTGTTTGTTTTGATAATGCTTTTCCTACTGTTTCTCCATCTTTAGATGAATTGTTTTTTAGTATAGAGTCTATGCGTTGCATGCTCATATGTGTTTCTTGGTTTGCAACCCATTTTTTGTTATTATTTAGTGTTAAGCCTTCCAATTGAATGGCTAGTACTTCGGTTTTAGAAGTGTCGTTTTTACAAGAGTAGCAACTTATTAATAGTGTTAAAACGAATGCGATATTAGTTATTAAGCGTTTCATAATTAAAAGTCTTTTCTTTTAGATTTAAATACAATGCGGAAGACTGGTAGAATTACCCATATCGTAAGCATTACGAAAGATACAATAAGCCCGAAACTTGTACCGAAAAATTGCTTAAAAACTGCTCCAGTATAACCTAAAAGTGCGGAGATATCTAACTTTAAAAGTATAAGTGTTCTAGATAAATCTATTGGATTTAGCATGGTTCCAATTAACGATATTTTGTCTAAAGGATAATCTTCAAACATAATTAAAGTCATTAAAAATAGGCCGTCATAAATTACAGCAAGAAATAGCCAAAGTAGAATAGCATAACCAAAACCTTTGATTTTATTTTCGTTAGAAAGTGCAATATTAAAAGCTAATGCAGTAAAGATTAAGGTTAAAAATGTTCCTGTAATTAATAATAAAGAAAAGTCCCAAATGGCACTACTTTCAAACAAACCATAAAACACAAACGGAATCCCTAAGCCTAAAATTAAACTCATAGATAAGGATAATGCAACTCCTAAATATTGACCTAAAAATATGGATGATCTTTTTATGGGTTGTGCTAAAAGTAACTCTGTAAATTCTTGTGAATTATAATAATACATAACGCCAAAAATGGTTCCTATTAAAGGTACGAGAACGATTATTACATTCATTAAAGTAATAACTGCTTTAGATAAGTCGTTGTTTAAAAATAGTAACACAACACCAAGCAATAAATAGAATGCAAAATAGACGTAACTCCAACGACTACGCATCAAATCGAAAAAACTATATTTTAATATTTTAAGCATGATTATCTGTTAATATAGACGCAATCGCATGTTCGAAATTTGGCTGATTGGTCTTGGTTTTTAATTCTGAAATAGGTCCTTTAAAGTAAATTTTTCCTTCTAATATAAATACAATTTCATCTGAAATTTCTTCTACAAAACTCATAATATGAGACGTAATGAGGATTGTTTTTCCTTTGGCTTTTTCTGCTTGAATTAAATCTTTTAAACGAATTAATGAAATAGGATCTAAACCTGTTGTTGGTTCGTCCAAAATAATTAATGGACTATCAAACATAAAGGCTAAAACAAGATTTACTTTTTGTTTTGTTCCACCAGAAAGGTTTCCTAATTTTTTATCTAAAAAAGGTTCTAATCTAAACAGCTCTATTAAACGTTGATCTTCATTTGTAGGTTTACGTAAATCTTTAATCATTTTAATTAATTCCTTCACTTTTAAATTGCTTGGAAAATTAGCGATTTGTGGTAAGTAATCAATTTTATGCCTGTAGTTAGAGTTCTTTTTTATGTTTTCTCCAAGTACAGTAATTTTGCCTTTATCTGGAATTACCATTCCTAAAACAGCTTTAATTAAGGTTGTTTTTCCAGAACCATTTGGGCCTAGAACGGCAAAAATACCGCCTTCGTTAATGGTTAAATCTAAGCCACTTAACACTTGGTTTTTACCGAATTTTTTATGTAGATTTTCAATAGTTACCATGTTATTTTTTTTATTTGTGGATTATTATCTAGTAAATCATCTGGAGTGAAAACGGGTGAGACTTTTTCGGAAAAATCAATAATATCAATAAACATACTACGTAATAAAATAATGGTTTCTGGTGTTCGGTTTACTATGTACGAAAACAATTTTACAGGTCTAAAAGGTATATCTCCAATACCATTTTTGTCGAGATCGTAACCTGTATAGTTGCTCCAATAATTTTTATCAAAAACATTGTCATTTACATTACTATTGTATGCAATATCGAAAGAGTTATAGAGGAAATTATTTTCTGTAAACGTATTGGTGTAGCAGGCGCCTTTTACCTTAATTGCCCAACCATTATTCGAGAAATTATTGTGTTTGTAAATAATTCGGTTAGAGCCTTCTATATTAATGCCAATGGTGTTATCTTCAAAAGTATTACCAATAATTTCGGCATCGTTAATTTCTTTAAGTAGCATGCCATAAGATGCAGTTCCCCAATTTTCTTTAAAAAGGTTGTTGTGCATTTTTATGCGTTTGGAGAACATTACAGCAACACCTGCTCCATTGTTTTCGAAGGTATTGTCTTGGTAAATATCATCATTAGAAAACATAAAATGCAATCCATAACGTACGTTTAATGTGCTAACATTATTCTTGATTAAACAATCATCAGAAAATTCTAAATAAATACCATCGCGAACGTGTTGGACAAAATTGTGTTCAATTTGCACATTTTTACTGTACCAAAGTTGAATTCCATTTCCAGAATTGTATTCTTCAACAGCATCTCCAATTATCTTATTATGATACACTTTCCCGTCTCTTGATTTTTCGATATAAATTCCGAAGAAAAGCTTTTCTAAAACTAAATTCTGAATCACAAAATTTTTGCTATTCTTTACACGAATAGCTGCGTAATCTTCGGTATAACTTGTGCCAACATTTATAATAAATAATCCATCAACCGTTACATTGTCTGAAACAACGGTGATTATTTCACCTTTTAATTCGCCATCAATTATAGGGTAATTTTCTCCTATTATTGTAAGTGGTTTATCTACTAAAATAGAATACTCCTTGTAAGTTCCTTTTTTTATAAGTATAGTGTCGAAATCTTTTGCTTGACTAATGGCATCTTTTAAACTAGAAATAGAACATGTTTTACAAACGGTAATAGTTTGAGCAATACTAGTGTTAACCAATAAAATAGCGAATAAAAACAAACTTAGATTCTTCATGAGCCTAGTTTTTTAAATGTGCTATTAACTCTGTCCAAGAATACAACTCTCCGCCTTTTTCTGATTGCATTTTTTTTGCTTCACTCTTGTGTTGAAAAGCGGTTAAAAATGCTCCCATTGGACTAGGGATGTTTTTACTTATTAAATACGTTGCTTTGGTAGCATCTGTAAAAGTTTCAGGTTTTGAAAAATAGTTTGTTAGGTATAATTCTATTTCAGAAGTGTCAAATTCATCAAAATAATTAACCATACATTCTGTTGCATCAAATTTGTAAGCTTTACCTTTTTTGGTAACAAACTCTGCTGCATGTAATTTATCTACAATGGTCATTTTACAAAAGTGGCAACCATCACTACCATATTCTATGGTTTTTGGAGAGACATTACAACTTACAAAAATTAGTAATAATATAAGTGTTAAATAGTGTTTTAGTGTTTTCATTTTTTTAGTGTTTTGAAAATGTAAAATTACTATGTTTTTGTTGTTAAACTCGTTTTTCGACCTAACCAAAAAGCAACAATAGTTAAGGACATGCCTATAAACATTAAATATCCTCCTGTATGTGGTAAAGAAGTAACATCAAAATTTAATAGTTTTTTGAAACCTATTAATGGTGGTTTGTAAGACATTGGTGTACCATCTGGATTGGTTACTTTTATAATAGCATGAGGATCTAAATTTCCGCCATAATCTGTTAGCCAATTGTTAAAGTCGTACATGCCTAATACGCCTAGAACAGACATGAGTAGAAACCAGCCTAAAAAATATTTATAACTTACTTTATTAAAGTAGCCCAATAGTCCAATAATAACACCTAACATAGCCATGCCAAATATAACCTTTGGGAATAATGAGAACTCCCACATTTCGTTTGCTTTTGGTATGGTTTTCATTCCTATGTAGTGATTTAATCCATCTATGTTTTGTAAATCAAATTCTGAAAAGCCTTTAATACCATCAATATAAATATTCATTCCTAAAGGGTCTGGATATTGAGGTGCTCCAAGCATAATATTCCATAAAGGAAATTTGAAAAGTCCTAATAACAGTAATGAGCCTATAATCATTATAATGCTAGCCTTTTTCATGGTGTTTAATATTTAATGTTGTTCTGTCTAGTGAGGTTTCTGAGTAAACAGGATAGAGTGTTTTAAAAAAGAAAGGCGAGAGCGATAATTCAACTCTCGCCTTATTTAGGGAAATAAACACTAAAATAAAATTTCCCTAATATTTTTATTCAATATCTTCTCCAAGAGACCACTTAATTGGTGTGTCTGAATTTGCAGCAGATACTCTTATGTAGCCTTGCATTTCTTGGTGTAATGCAGAACAGAAATCTGTACAGTAAAATGGCCATACACCAACTTGTTTTGGCTCCCAAACAGATGTTTTGGTTTGTCCTGGCATTACTAGTAATTCTGAATTGTTTTGGCCTATTACAGCAAATCCATGAGGTACATCAAAATCTTGTTCTAAATTAGTAACGTGGAAGTAGACTTTGTCTCCAACTTTTACGCCTTCTATATTATCAGGAGAGAAGTGACTTCTAATCGTTGTTAAGTAAATATGTACGTCTTTACCTTTTCTAACAACCTTAGTATCTGCATCAGATTTTGCAGCATAAGGATGTTTGTTATCTGCTAATTTATAGATTTTTTGAGAACGTTCTTTTATTAAACTTGCTTCCATTGCAGCAGCATAATGCGGCTCACCATGTGTAGGGAAATCTAAAAGTAATTCCATTTTATCTCCAGAAATATCATACAATTGTGCAGAATGCTCCATTTCAGGACCTGTTGGTAAATAACGGTCTTTTGTTATTTTATTCATTGCAAACATGTATTTACCTTGAGGTTTTCCTGAATTTCCGCCAGGAATTGTTAAGTGACCAACAGAATAGTATGTAGGTTTTCTATCAATAACTTCCCAAGTCCCTAATTTCCATTTTACAACTTCCGAAGAAATAAAGAATGTAGTATATGCATTTCCTTTTCCATCAAACTCTGTGTGTAACGGTCCTAATCCTGGTTGCTCTACAACTCCAGCTAAAACATCTTCGAAGTTTAAAATTGGAATTCCGTAAGCTTCACCAGCAAACTTTTTGTTTTCAATAGCATCTAACATTTTTGTAAAAGAATGTACCGTTAAATTAGCCGATAGTTTACCATTACCTACAATATATTCTCCAGAAGGATCTACATCACAACCATGTGGTGATTTTGGAGTTGGTAAGAAATATACAGCTCCAGGAACTTCTGATGGGTTAACCACACGTACTTCTTTTTTCATGGTAGATGTGGCAGTATGTGTGCTTTCATCATAAACATTATGTGCGTAATTAGCAGGCATCATTGTTCCGCCACCATTATTAACATATTCTTCAATTTTTTTCCAGTTTATAGCTGCAATAAAATCTTTGTCATTTTGCGAAGCGTTAACCTCTAAAAGTGTACTAGCTTCTTCTGTATTATAAGTGGTAAAGAAAAACCATCCATGAGATTTCCCACGTCCAGGATGTGATAAATCATAGTTGAACCCTGGCATTAGTACCTGAAATTTTATATCCATTTCTCCAGTTTCAGGCGCTACACTTATAAAAGATAAGGCTCCTTTAAAATTACCTTTGTACTCTTTTATAGGCATGTCGCGTTGTGGAATTGGAACAGAAAAACGTGTTCCAGCTACAACATATTCTGTGTTCTCTGTAACAAAAGAAGAACTGTGATTTCCTGCGCTATTAGGAACTTCAATAATTTCTGTTGTTTCAAATGTTTTTAGGTCAATTTTTGCAATTCTAGGTGTATTGTTTTCATTTATAAAAATAAAACGACCGTCAATTTCACCTTTAGTTTGAGAGATGTCTGGATGGTGTGCATCTCCCCAAGGAATAAAACCATGAGAGGTATTTAACATTGGTTTGGTTTCTTCAGAATACCCATAACCTGATGTTGGGAACTGCGAGAATACAGGAATTTCTTTAAACATTCTACCAGAAGGTAAACCATAAACAGTAAGGTTACCACTGTAGCCTCCAGATAAAAAGGCGTAATGCGAATCGTATTCTCCAGGAGCAACATATACTCTTTCTGCGACATTACTAGCTAAGGCTCCAGATTTTTGACCTGAATTGCTCGAATTATTACAACTCGAAAATGTTACTAGAACACCTAAAATTGCAAGGGTTGATTTTAATATATTTTTCATCTTTATTTAAATTAGTGTTATAATTATTCAGTTGGAGGTAATAATACTTTGTCAATTACATGAACAATACCATTACCAGCTTTTATACTGGCTAATATTTTTGCGCCTCCAATCATAGGTTCTCCATCTACTACCTCTACTTTTACATAGTCGTTATTAGCTTGACCTAGTTTTTTAAATTTCTTTAAAAAATCTTTAGAGTAGTTTCCAGGAGTAACATGGTATTTTAAAATATTTGCTAAGGCGTTTTTGTTTTCTGGCTTTAGTAAATTCTCGACTGTACCTTCTGGTAAAGCTTCAAAAGCTTCATTAGTTGGTGCAAATACCATTAACGGTCCTGCATTTACTAAAGCATTTTCTAATTGAGCAGCTTGTACCGCAGCGACTAAAGTTGTATGATCTTTAGAGCCAATAGCTATGCTTAAAACGGTCGTGCTTCCATCGTCTTCAATAAAAGCTTGACCAGTTCTTTCTGATGATTCATTTTTAGTTTGCGAACTTGTAGCTGTCGATGTTGCTTCTTTATTTTCAGTTTTACATGAGATAATCAATGTTAAACATGCAAGCCCTAAAAACAGGTGTTTAAAAGTTTTCATTGGTTTGTGTATTAAGGATTATAGGTATTGTAAAATATTATTTTAGAGTTCTAAAATATTCTAAAACGGCTCTAGCATCTTTTTCTGTAAGACCTTGATTTGCCATTGGTGAACCATTGAATTCCATTAATAACTCTTTAGCTAAAGGGTCTTTTTTAGTCATTTCTTCAGGATTTAAAATCATGTTCATTACCCATTCTGGAGATCTTCGTTCTAAAATCCCTGTTGGAGCTGGACCCACAAATTTTTTGTCTACTCTATGGCATGCTGTACACATTTTCTTGTAAACATCTGCTCCATGAGCCACCATTTCCTGGTCTATAGCAGCACTTAAATCGACCGATTTAACTGGGCCAATACCTTTATTGTCTAAATCTATTTTTTTAGATGCAGGTGTTTTTTCTGCTTTAGGAGCGGTAGTTTGCTCTGTTGGTGTCTTTTTTTGGTAAGAGAATTTTTCTTTCTTTTTTTCTTCTTTGCCTCCACAACTTAAAAGAAGTGTTACAAATAATACCGTAATTAGTTTTAGTGTTGTTTTCATTGTTTATTGATTTTATAGGGCAAAAATAAAACGATAAACAGACA